>JAVHLC010000004.1 GCA_031082315.1 Thermodesulfobacteriota bacterium | reverse complement strand
ATACACTATGGCAACCATGCTTAAAAACCGCTTGACAAAAAACACAGTTGCTCAGGCGGATGCCAGGTGGTGGGGGGGCCGGGAGAAAACTCCGGTCACCCATTGGCCATTTATTATTTCTTCGGAAAGTACTTCACCCCGGAAATATTCTTGAAATCTGAATCTTGAGTCCAGATTTTGGCATTGAATACCCGCGATGTTGCGAGGATAATACTGTCTGCCATCGGCAACTGATGTTGTAGGCTGAGTTTTGAGGCAACAATTGCCACCTCGACTGTTAAATCCACAACTGTACCTTTTTGCATGGCAGCAACCGCTTGAAGCGCTTCATTCTCGCTGGATTCCCGAAGAACAACCTTAAAGACTTCATAGATCGTTACTACCGGGACGACAAGCGAGGCCGTATCTTTTAAGGGAATTATGAAGTGTTTTGCATTCGGTTCGTCTGCGAAGTATGCGAGCCAGCCGGAGGAATCGACGATATTCATACTCTATCTCCCTCCCGTTCGAATTCCGTGTTTATGCCCTTGAGAAATCCGCGAAGTTCTGTAATATCTCGTTCCGGGATAAACTCGATCCGTCCGTCATATTCGATGACCTGCATTTTTTGACCAGGGCGAAGACCTAAAGATTCCCTCACTGCTCTGGGGATAACGACCTGAAATTTTGGTGACACAGTGACTGTTTGCATGATAATGCCTCCATCGATACTAATGGATATTACAATATCATGATTGATTGGATTTTGTCAATCTTTTGGATGAGATCTAGACCTAGGGGACAATCCTATGAAACATTCGGGGATGACAGACAATTTTGCAAGAGCCTCACCTAGCTACGTCATTTTCGGGGTTTCGTGGGAGAAAAGTGTCCGCAGGACTTACAAGGCATTGATTTGCAGGACTTTCTGACCCATCTGGCCGTTTAAAAGAAGGGCGCCCCGGTTGACGCGGCAGACAGAGTGATTTAGTATGCAGGCCATGCGTCAGCCGCGCCTGTTACTTATCAATCCCTGGATTTACGACTTTGCCGCTTATAATCTATGGGCTAAGCCTTTGGGTCTGCTCTATCTGGCGGCCATACTGCGCCATAACGGATTTGCAGTAGATTTTATCGATTGTCTTTCTACCCGTCATTCAGAGACGTCAGGGGGACTGAAAAGTGAGCGCGGTAAAAGGCGAAAATTCGGGACCGGCAACTTTTTGAGAACACCCATCCCAAAACCAGCCGGATTAAAAGATATCCCCAAGACATACAGTCGTTACGGTATAGTCCCGGAAGAGTTCAAGGCCGGACTTCAGGCGATAGAACGACCCGATGCCGTTCTGGTTACCTCCCTCATGACGTACTGGTATCCGGGGGTATTTGAGGCTATTAGCCTGGCGAAAGAGATTTTTCCCGGTGTCCCGGTCATCCTGGGCGGAATTTATGCCACCCTTTGTACGGATCATGCACAGGAGCATTCCGGGGCCGATTTTGTCCTGTCCGGACCGGGTGAAGAAACAGTATGGCCCCTCCTGAAGGACATGACCGGTTGTGAGCCGGCCTTTGTGCCCCAGGCAAACACTTTGGACGACCATCCCTATCCGGCATTCGACCTGTCCGGCGACAGGGACTATGTCTGCCTCCTTACCTCGCGGGGTTGCCCCTTCCGGTGCGCCTATTGCGCCTCGCATAAGCTGGCTCCCCTTTTTACGCAGCGTGCCCCGGAGGCGGTGATCGGAGAGATTTATTACTGGCATCATAAATATAATATACAAGACTTTACTTTTTATGATGACGCCCTTCTTATTAACAAAAAGGTCCATATCTGGCCCATACTTGAAGAGGTAATCAGAGAAAAATTGCCTGTAAGATTTCATACCCCAAACGCCCTTCATATCCGGGAGATCGATGATTATACCGCCCGTCTCCTTTTCCGGGCCGGTTTCAAGACTATCCGATTCGGGTTTGAAACGGCCAACATGGCGCGGCACAAGGATATGGACGGAAAGATCTGCGAAGGCGATTTGATACAGGCTGTTAAGTTTCTCCGGCAGGCCGGATTTGAAGCCAAGGACATAGGTGTTTACATCTTGTCCGGCCTACCCGGCCAGGAATGGCGGGAGGTGACCTATTCCATTGATTATGTCAAGGCGGAGGGCGGGGCGCCTTATCTGGCCGAGTACTCCCCTATACCAGGGTCGCCTCTCTGGCCAAAGGCCGTAGAGACCGCCCGTTTCCCCATTGCGGCAGACCCTATTTATCAAAACAACTCCATTTTTCCCTGCGCCGGGGATTTTTCCTGGGAGACCGTGCAAAAGATAAAGATGCAGGCGCGCGCGGCCCGGGGCATAAGCTGCTAAGATGGGGTATTATCCGGCCATAGGCCGACCGTAGGCCGGCGAGGGCTCGATATGGATGGTGACGTCCTTGACGCCGGGGATGTTTTCCTTGATTGTGTTTTCCACCACATGGGCTATCGCATGCGCCTTTTCTAAAGAGATATCCCGCTTCATGTGACAATGCATATCCACGTGGATATCCCCCCTCCTTCCCCGGCTCCTGATTTTATGACAATATTCAATGCCGTTCACGCTCATGGCGACGGTCCATATCTGTTCTTTATCTATGGCCGCCGCATCAAGTAAAATTTGGGAGCTGCTTCTGATGATCTCAATCCCGGCATAACCGATGAAGATACTGATAAAGAGGGCCACGATAGGGTCAACGATAGGGTAGCCGGCCCGGATGGCCAAAAGCCCGATAATTACCGAGCCGGTCGTAAATATATCGGCCCCGGTGTGGAGGGAGTCAGAGATCAATATCTCACTCTCGAATATCCGGCCCTGCCTGCGTTCGTAAAGCATCACGAAGATATTGACAATCAGGGTGACTCCCATGACGGCAAAGCTTACCGCATCCACTTCAGGGTGGACAGGATGGTAAAAGCGTTTTATGGACTCGGTCAGGACATTGACACAGACAAGGAAGAGGAGCACGGCAATGCCCACTGAAGTCAGGGTCTCGTACTTACCGTGACCGTAAGGGTGGCGCTCGTCCTTGGGCCTGGAGGCCATCCATATACCGAAGAGGCCGATAATATTGGACGAGCCATCCGAGAAGGAATGGTAGCCGTCCGCCATGATGCTGGCGCTGTTTATAACCCAGCCGTAAAAAAGCTTGCATGCGGCCACGGCAAAGTTCAGGATCAATACGATCCATAAGACCTTGCTGATCTGACGGAATCTATCCTGTTCCATAGTTTATTGCATTTATAACCGGTTGATAAGACTGGCGATATAACCGGCGCCGAACCCGTTGTCTATATTGACTACGGCCACGCCTGCCGCGCAGGAATTGAGCATGGCCAGAAGGGCCGCAATCCCTCCGAAGCTCGCCCCGTATCCCACGCTGGTGGGCACGGCAATAACCGGTTTATCCACAAGCCCGCCAACTACGCTGGGCAGGGCGCCTTCCATCCCGGCCACTACAATGAGTACAGAAGCAGAGGCAATTTTTTCTTTGTGACTGAGAAGCCGGTGGATACCGGCTACACCCACATCATAGAGATACTCCACCCGGTTGCCCATTATCTGCGCCGTAAGGTAGGCCTCTTCGGCCACGGAGATATCCGAAGTGCCGGCGGAAATGACCAGGATGGTCCCCTTACCGGCGATTTCCGGCTCTTTTTTCTTAAGGATCAATAACCGGGATAATGGATGGTAATCGGCGTCCGGGAGGGAGGAACGGATGTATGCGGCCTTGTCTTCACTGATTCTGGTGACCAGAACCCGGTCGCTGTGTTCATAAATGGAAGTAATAATCTTAAGCAGTTGTTCGGCGGTCTTTCCTTCACCGAAGACTACCTCCGGAAACCCTTGACGCAGGGGCCGGTGATGGTCGATTTTGGCATAGGTCATATCCTCAAAAGGCAGGTTTTTCAGGGCCTGGAGGGCTTGTTCAACCTCTGTCCGGCCTTCCTGCACCGACAATAGCAAATCTTTTAATTTATCTATATCCATAATTGATGAATTCGTAGAAAAGCCTTTTCACCGCTGAGCACGCAGAGCCCACAGAGAAAAACTGTAAACTATTCCATTTGTTATCTCAGCGTTCTCGGCGGCCTCCGCGGTAAAATTTTATTTTTTAAATCTATGCCCCGGTTGCAGGCGCTGTCAAGGTATTTCTGGCAAAAAAAGCCAGTCCAAAGACTGGCCTTTTGTTTTGATCATGGTGGGCGGTGCGGGATTCGAACCTGCGACTTCCACCGTGTGAGGATGGCACTCTAACCACTGAGTTAACCGCCCGGTTTTTTACTTCTACCTAATACCCGGAGAAATTTCAAGGTTATTTTTGCCCTGCCCATCTCTGCCAATAAGGTTTCATTTATTGTCATATTTTGTTATATTTTAAAATAAGACCAATTAACACGTTCCCATCCGGAAACCCAAAAATTCCGGATGAGCACTAACTTGTCTGGAGGAAGCCATGAAATGGATAGCGAAGTTATTCATAGTAGTATCCCTGGCGGTGTTGTTTCTTCCCGCGTGCGCAGCCGATCGCGAGTTTCAGGTGGGGTTGACTTATTGGCCTCCTACTGCGCTGCGTTCCTATTACACCTTTAAGGAGCCGCCCTCCATAGCCCTGGCGCCCTTTACTGATAACCGTACCGAACGGAAGCTCCTCTTTAAAAGATATAATAATCTGGGAGGCGAGGACTTTTATTACCTGAGGGACGAACGGCTGGATACGGAGTTTGCTGCGTCCATAAAGAGGGGACTGGAAGAGGCCGGCATCAAGGTTATTGATATTCCGTCATGGGACCGGAGCGCAGATGGTTTTACGGCCATGACAGTTAACGGCATATTAACCGGAACTATCGAGGAGTTTAGTTGTAAAAGAGAGGTCGGCGCCAGTCCGCTTTTACCCGCCCTGGTGGGAAAGGCCCGGTTAAGACTTTATTGGGGGGATAAACAGGGCCGGCTCATAAAAGAGGATATTCTTGAGGCTAAATTTCAATCAGAAGAGTTCTTATTTATAACTGAGGCCGAGATAGAGCACATCCTCAACCTGGTTATGGCGGACTTGGTGGAAAAGACGATCAAGAGTAAGGCCGTTTCTGAGATAATAAAAGGTAACCTCTGACCATGAATGTATATTTTTATAAGGCCGGTCCACAACCCATTAAAACTGCTGTAAACCATCCGGGACTTTTTTCGTCTAACTTCAATAAACCGTGCTGGAGTCGAACGACTACATGGATGGACTTTGCACGCAACCGCAGTTCTCATACGTGGATTTTATGACCGATAATCCATCCTGTTCATCGGTGGTTGCCCGTAAGGATACTTATAAGGACTTTGGCGAGTTTGTGGCTAAGTATCAAAAAAGGGCCTTTTTCATCGCCTTCGACCTGGTCAATGATGTAGAGGATGCCCGGGATCTTTCACAAGAGGCGTTCGTTCGCGCCTATGAGCGCCTGGGGCAATTTCGCGATGAGTCCTCTTTATACACCTGGTTTTACCGTATCCTGGTCAACCTGTGTATGGACTTTAGGCGCCGGAAAAGGCGCTGGTGGAAGATATTTCAGCCGGAAGGAGATACCAGAGAGGACCCGCGTTGCTCGTTAGCCGAGAAACCGGCCCTTACCCCTGGCCCGGCGGAAAGATATGATCAGAAGGAGTTGTCGCAAAAGGTAAGGAAGGCATTAGATGTCCTTCCCGCCAAGCAAAAGGCGGTATTTATACTGAAAAATTACCATGGGATGCCGATCAAGGAGATCGCAGCCATCCTTAAGATAGCCGAAGGGACAGTTAAAAGCCATCTCTTTCGTGCCGTGAGAGAGTTGCAGGCAAGGTTAAAAGACGATTACGGCTATAACTATGGAGAAAAGAGTTAAATGAAAAGCTGCCGCCATTTCCAGAATGACGCCATTTTGAGGCACTATGGAGAGCTTCCTGCGGGTGAGGGGGCGAAGCTCACGGAGCACCTGGCTCGTTGTGAGGTTTGTTCAGCTTATGTTCGAGACATGGAAAAGATGCTGGCCCTTACAACCAGGGAGAGGGATATGGCCGCGCCTTCACCTGTGTTCTGGCAGGCTTACCAGGCCGGAATTAGAGAGAAGATAGATGAAGAAGCAAAACGTTGCTGGTGGTCGAGGATTCGCCTGGGCGGAAGAGTTCCAGCCCTGGCCGCCGTCTTTTCAGTCCTTCTGTTCCTGGGGGTCTGGTTTTTGTATCCAGGAGACAGGGCGGAAAAGCCTAAAATGTACGATCTACCTGTGAGTGCGGAAGAAACGCATCTGGTTAAGCACCTGGATATGCTCCAGGAGTATGATCTGATAAAAGACCTGGATGCTATTGAACAGATACAGGATACCTCACAGCGGCCTGTACCGCAGGGTTATGTCCATGCCTAGGATTATATTTTTCCTGAGTATATGCATTATGTTTTTTGCCGCTTCTGCCCTGAGGGCGCAGGCGGAAGACGGACTTGTTCCGGCTGGTAATAAGGCAGAGACTGTGGAGCGGACGGAAGAGGAGGCAAATTGGCAGAGATGGCAAAGGCTTTCTCCGGAGGAACGCGCTCGTTTGAAAAAAAGATACGGGGAGTATCAAAAACTTCCAACAGAGGAAAAGGAAAGACTGCGGCGGAATTTTGAGCGGTTTCGCAGTCTCTCTCCAGAAGAGAAAGAGCGTTTGAGGGAACGCTATCGCTTCTGGCAATCCCTGCCGCCGGAGGAAAAGCGTTCTTTACGCCGGCATCAGAGGGGGCAGGAAGGCTCTTCGTCTTCTGAAGACCGGGAAGGGCCGGATAAGAGCCAGTTCAAGGGCCCATCCAAATGGCAAGGTTCATCCCCTGGCGAGAGAAGAGGTTTTTCCCATGATAGGCAGAATAGGGATGTTATGCCTTCGAGAGGCCACAGGAGGTGACGGCTTCGTAAAAAGTCCATTTGCTGCGTTGATGTCAGCTCAAAGGTGAAAGTTCAAAGCTGAAGGGAAGAATTGTAGTACCTACCCCTTTTAGCTTTTAGCTTTGAGCCTTGAGCTATTTCTACTGTGCCGTCCCAATTTTGACTTTTTACGAGTTCATCAAGCTTGCCTGCCCGATGGAAGGATATATGAGCCTTCCGCAACCCGCAACTGAACATGCATAGCGAGCGCATTCCCCGCTGCTTGCCATCCAGGTCCGACCTTGGCGGGCAGCGGGGAGCTTCAATATTTTGACTTGATTTATCGGTGGTCATCTGTGGTATAATCCAGGCCATGCAGAAGATAAAAACTAAAGATATGGGAAGACAGATGAATGTAACGATTCTCGGCCATCCAACTTATGTTTCCCGTCTGACGAGATTTTTTGAGGTTATCGGGGCCAGCGATGGATCATTGCTGCTTACGGGGCCATTTGGCTGCGGCAAGGAAATCTGGCTTGATTACGTGATTGCCAATAGTAAACGGAGTCAGCAGGCCATCATAAAGGTCAACTGCGCCGAACTGGCCGGGTCCGATGCTACGCGGGAGATATTTGCGGATACTGCCGAGAGTCCGCTTGGCCGGGCGCAGGGAGGCACACTGGTATTGGATGAAGCCCAATATCTGCCTATAGCTACACAGGCAAGCCTGGGCAAATTTTTAGAAGACCGGAAGGTGTCGGATCGACGTACGGGAGAATCACGTTTTATTGATACACGCATAATGGCTATGGCTACAGACAGGAAGGCCTTGGCGTCTATGCTTATGTATCGTTTTACCTATCGGGTGAGCATCTCTCCCCTGGCCGGGCGTAAAGAGGATATCCCGTATTTATTAAAAGGGCTTTTACGGGATACATCCATACGCTATATGCGCTATATCGCCCTCTTAAAATTATTTTACAACCGTTGGGATGGGAATGTAAGGGAATTAAAAAGTTATCTTGCCCAGACTATGGCCTATTACCAGTCCACTGCGGCAGAAAAATTCCATGCCGCAGGCCTCTGGGGTGAGGTTTCCACCCGCTACTTCCAGGATGTTTTTGCCGAGGAGACCTGGTACTATGATTACAATTTTGAAGAGGACTTCCGGAGATATTTTTCAGAGATCCTTACCAGGACGACCTTCCGCGAGGAGATCATAAATGAGGGGCTGGTGGTGCCCTTAGAGAAAAAAGACGCCAGTTATCTTGCGCTAAATATCTGGGAGGAGGATTTTGAAGAAAAGGCCTGGCGTATTTATCGCAAGTTTGCAGAATATCTGGAGAAATGCAAGGCCGGTGTAATTAAGGACACCGGACTATGAGGTGGCAGGGGAGAGAGTTTTTCTGAATATCGCGCTTACAGTGGAATCTTTTTTCCACTTTGGGTGGAAATGAAATTCACACTTTGTGAATTTCATTTCCGTTTTTTCTTATCTACTCAAGAAATATTCGTAATCTCAAAGGGATTATTGCAGTAAAAAGTTAAATCATATCTGGCATTGAAATTGCTTGTCCAAAAGGTCGTCGAGGAGGTCGGCTATGCAGAGAAAAGATGTGAGCGAAAGGCGCTGTAATGAAAGAGTTCTTCTCTCCGTGCCGCAGGAGTTAGGCGTAGAAAAAGCAAAAAATGTTTACCTGGTAGGCCTCTCTGCCCATGGGGCGGAGATAGCCTGCCTGGAAGAGCCCCGGTGGGATGGAGCCTTACAGTTTTGCCTTCAGTTGCCGGAAGGCATGCATACCCTTTCTATTACGAGCGAGGTAGTCTGGCAGAGAAAGGAAAGGGCCTGGCATGCCGGAATTAGATTTGTTTCTCTCTCCGAAATGGACAGACAAATACTCGAGGCTTACGTAGATTATTTAAAACGGGAAAATGTACTCCTGGAGGCCCGCAAGACCATCAACATGCACCTGGGGACATTTATCAGAAATTTTGAACGGCTTCTTGAGCTTAAGGATTTATGGGGAGGCATAAGTAAAATCCCGGATCAGGAACCAAGACCCCGGTATCTGCATTAGAGACAGAGCCGTTATCAGGCAGCCTTCTTTATATTATTGTTTTTTGGGAAGCCAGGAGTCAGCATACAAAATTCAGGGAATAAAGGATGCTCTTGCAAAACTTCAAGATTGTCATTCCCGAGGATTTTATCGGGAATCCAGTTCTTGTAACATAAAGAAGTTATGAATTACCACTTGTCCCCGCGTTCCCACATTGTCCCATCTTTGATTTTTTCTTGAAAGCTAGCCCTGACAGCCCGTTAAGAGGCGACAAACCGGTATACACAGAAAGGGCGGCGGATTTGGGATGCGTCGCCGGTTGACAGGCCGCATCTTTTCTGGTAGGTCGTAAGGTCAATTTCTCAAAGGAGGCTGCTAATAATATGGAACGAACCCTATCTATCATCAAACCTGACGGCGTTTCGAAAAGACTTATCGGTGAGGTCATCAAGCGTTTTGAGAAAAATGACCTCCGTATTGTGGCTATAAAGATGGTGCATCTGAGTAAGAAGGAAGCCGAGGGTTTTTATGCGGTGCATCGGGAGAGACCATTCTTTGACAGTTTGACGGGCTTCATGTCCTCAGGACCGATCGGAGTTATGGTCCTGGAGGGAAAGGGGGCTATAAAGAAAAATCGGGACCTGATGGGCGCTACCAATTACAAGGAGGCCAAGCCTGGGACTATCCGGCATGAGTTTGCCTCGAGTATAGAGCAAAATATCGTGCACGGGTCTGACAGCCCGGAGACGGCGGCTACCGAGATCGCCTATTTTTTTAATGCCCTGGAGATATTTGATTACTAGCAGAAAAGACGGCTTCGTAAAAAATCCAAAATATCACGCAAAGCCGCCAAGTACGCTAATTTTTTTTCTTGGATAAAACAATATATTGTCCTCACGGTCTTTGCGCCTTTTTCGCTTCGGCGAATCTGCCTATGGCACGACCTTTGGTACGAGCAGTGAGAAATCGACCTTTTCGAGTTCATCAGAAAAGAGAATGGCAAGATTGAAATCATACCTGACCGGGGCCGATCTAAAGGCCATAGGTGAACAAGGGATATTATCTATCCTAAAGAAGAACTTTTCCCGTGTGGAGAGACCGGATGTCCTGCGCGGTATCGGCGAGGACTGTGCTGTAATCCCCATAAGCCGTACCCGGTGTCTGTTGGTGACCACAGATACGCTGGTTGAAGGCATCCATTTTCGCCTGAACTATACCCCTCCCTATCTCCTGGGTAAGAAGGCTATGGCCGTTAATTTGAGCGACGTGGCCTCGATGGGAGGGGCGCCTACCCATGCCTTTTTAAACCTGGCCCTGCCTGAAGAGATGCCTGTATCCTTTGTGCGCCAATTAGTTCAGGGCATCAATTTCTGGTGCCGGCGTTATAGCGTGCCCGTTATCGGCGGAGATACGGTCTCCTGCCCCTATGGTGTCGTGCTCACTATAACCGTACTGGGTAAGGGATATAAGGGGAAAATCGCCTTACGGTCCGGGGCCGGGGAGGGAGACCTTATCTTTGTTTCCGGCTGCCTGGGTGATGCAGCGGCCGGGCTGGCCTTGCTGGAAGGAAAGCGTAAGCCGGATCCGGCCTACCGGAGACTTTTTAGGGCACAACTGGATCCCATACCACAACTGGAGTTGGGAAGATACCTGGCCGGGCATAAGCTGGCTTCGGCCATGATCGATCTCTCGGATGGTCTGGCTACTGACCTGGCGCATATTGCCGAAGAGAGCGGTGTAGCCGCAGAAATTGACGCCGGGACACTTCCGATTTCTACTGCCTGCCGCAAGCTGGCCAAAGAATCCGGCTCTTCTGCACTGGCCTGGGCCCTTTTTGGGGGGGAGGATTATGGTATTTTATTTATAGTTTCACCGGGTAATGCCGAAAAGATAAAAAGAGAAATGAAATCCTTGACCAGAGTAGGCCCGTTCTGTGTGGGTAAGATAGTCAAGGGGAGGGGTGTTTTTTTGCGGGAAGGCGGATATAAAAAAGATATCACCCATAAAGGGTACGATCATTTCGCAAAAAGGCAACCTTAAAAGGAGGTATCCGGGGTGGCTAATACCAGATTTAATTTTTCCACGATAGCGGTCTCTTTGGGCCTTTTCATTGTAGCAGTATTTTTCTTAATCTTCATCACCGGCCAGTCTCCGGTTAGAACTGTGGGTGTTGTGCCCATTTTTGAATTGCCCACCGGTCTAAGCTTCTGTGGTGAGCCGGTCCCTCTTGAAAGGCAGGACGTCCGGGAGATGCTGGACCGGGAATTTGTTATTTCCGTTTATGACCATGCCCAGGTCATCATGTGGATGAAGCGCGCCAACCGGTACTTTCCTTATATCGAGAAAAGGCTTAAAGAACGGAATATGCCGGGTGACCTCAAATATGTAGTCGTAGTCGAAAGCGCGCTGAAGACCTATGCCTTCTCCGGTGCAGGGGCGGCCGGCCCATGGCAATTTATGGAAAAGACCGCAAAACGTTATGGACTGAGGGTCGATGACTGGATTGACGAACGGTTGAATTTTGAGCGGGCTACCGAAGCTGCCCTGGATTATTTCGGAGATCTTTATCAAAAGTTTGGCAGCTGGACTGTGGCCGTAGCGGCATATAATTGCGGCGAAGACCGGATGAATAGGGACATTACCGGGCAGAATGTTAATAATTTTTATGGTCTTAACCTGCCCCTGGAGACAGAGCGGTATATCTTCCGGGGATTGGCCGCAAAGGTAATTCTTAGCGCCCCCGAACTCTATGGTTATAACGTGCCTGAGAAGAGTCTTTACCCTCCTCTGGAATATGATCGTCTTGATTTTAAGGCGTCAGGCGAGGTACATCTGCGTAACATAGCCTCTGCATGCGGTACGACCTTCAAGGCCGTCAAGGAAATAAACCCGCAAATAAGGAACAGCACTATCCCTGCGGGATGCTATGCCCTAAATGTGCCCAAGGGGACGGCGGAACAGTTTAAGGCTAATTTTGCAAGCGCCTTGTCCCGGGGTAAGCGGGATAACATCTTGATTTGCAAGAAGAAGGACCGGGATAAGTGAAGATTACCGGCGCGCCCGGCTGCTCTCCATACTACCGGTCGAAGATACGCTGAGGCGTGCGAGTCTTCGACGCATGCGGGTAACCAGCAGGTGGGCGAGCCGTGTGGGTTCCGGGATACGATAGCGGGCTGTGCAGGCCAGGGTATAGCCCATCCCAGGGGTGCAGGTTATGTATTTTCATCCTAATCGCATCGGGAAAATCCGCAGGACCGGCATACGAGACATCCGCCTTCGGATTCCAGAGATCCCCCACAGTCCGGGCAGGCCCCCATGGTCTTGTCGTGCGGCGTGATGGGAAGATTGGTCACATTAGCTATGGCGCGGGCCACAGCGTCAGGGCAGGAAAGGATCATTTTACCCTGATCCCAGATAGGCGATGGACAACGTATTCCTGAAAGTTGTCTGATGATCGCCTCCACCTTGAGGCCGGAACGTAAAGCCAGAGAGATAAGCCTGCCGATGGCCTCTATTTGAGAGGCAGCGCAACCACCGGCCTTGCCTATCTGGGCAAACACTTCACATATTCCCTTTTCGTCCGAGTTTATGGTGATATACAGGTTGCCGCATCCGGTACGCATACGTTCTGTAATGCCTGTGGTGCGCATAGGCCGGGCACGCGGGACGATTTCCTTTTTTTCTCCCTCTTTTTTAAAACTTAGCACCTGACCCTTCCGGCTGCCGTAGCGATAGATGGTCAGCCCTTTCAATCCCTGTTCATAAGCCAGAAGGTAGACCTTGTGCACATCTTCGATAGAGGCTGTGGAGGGAAAATTGATGGTCTTGGAAACGGCATTATCTGTATGTTTCTGGAAGGCGGCCTGCAGCCGGATGTGCCATTTCGGGCTGATGTCCATGGCCGTCATATAGACCTTCTTCAGTGAATCCGGAATTTCCGGGATGCCTTGAATGGAGCCGCCTTGCGCGATGTCCTCCATAAGCTCTTTGGTAAGGATACCGGCCTTTTTAGCCTCTTTCTTGAAGTAGGGGTGTACTTCCAATAGCTCGCTTCCATCCAGGACGCGGCGCACAAAGGAGACGGCAAAAAGCGGCTCTATACCGCTGGAGCAACCGGCGATGATGCTGATCGTGCCGGTAGGGGCGATAGTTGTAGTGGTGGCATTACGCATAAAGGGGGTTTTGGGATTATCGTATATGCTGCCTTTATAGTTGGGAAAGTTGCCGCGCTTTTTGGCTAAATCGGCTGAGGCCAGTTTGGATTCACGCGAGATAAAAGACATGACGGTCTCTGCCGTTCTAACCGCATCCTTTGAATTATAAGGAATACCCAGTTGTATGAGCATGTCGGCAAATCCCATTACCCCCAGGCCTATTTTGCGGTTGGCCTTGCTCATGGATTCGATCTGCGGCAGGGGATATTTATTGATGTCTATAACATTATCCAGGAAGTGCACGGCATGATGTATTATTTTTTTAAGGTCGGCATAATCTATCTCGTCCGCCTTAACGAAGCGGGAGAGGTTGATGGAGCCAAGATTACAGGCTTCATAGGGGAGTAAGGGCTGCTCACCGCAGGGATTGGTGGCCTCTATATCGCCCAGTTGTGGAGTGGAATTGTACCGGTTTATACGGTCGAGGAAGATTATCCCCGGCTCGCCGGTGGCCCAGGCGGCCTCGACTATCTGGTTAAAGATATGGACGGCGGGGACAGATTTTACTTTATGTCCATTCCGCGGGTTGATAAGGTCATATTCTTCGCCGTTAGCCAGTGCCCGCATGAATTCGGCGGTTATGGCCACTGAGATGTTAAAGTTGTTGAGCTTATCCGTCAGCTGTTTGGCATTTATGAACTGTTCTATATCGGGGTGATCCACACGGAGTATTCCCATATTAGCCCCGCGGCGGGTCCCCCCTTGCTTGATCGTCTCCGTGGCTATGTCAAAAACCGTCATAAAAGAAACCGGGCCGCTGGATACGCCCTGTGTCGTGCGTACCACATCATTGGCCGGACGGATACGGGAGAAGGAGAACCCGGTTCCCCCTCCGCTTTTGTGGATTATGGCGGTCTGTTTGATGGCCTCAAAGATGCTGTCGATTGAGTCTTCTACAGGCAGGACGAAACAAGCGGCGAGTTGTCCCAGCCTGCGGCCGGCATTCATCAGGGTGGGTGAGTTGGGCATGAAGAGGAATTCGGTCATCATCCGGTAAAAGGTATCTTCCGTTTTCTTAACGTCGGTCTTTTGGTCATAGATGGCGTCGGCAGCGGCCACGGCGCGGGCCACGCGGCGGAACATCTGTTCCGGTGTCTCTACAGTCTGGCCCTGCTCGTTTTTTTTAAGATAGCGCTTTTGCAGGACAGTGAGGGCATTTGCGGTCAGTTTCAATCCGGTTTTGGGAAGGGGCATGATCTCTTCTCCTTATACGCATTTTCCAGGGTGAGGAGCTTTGTTTTCAAGTTCAGGCCGGAACTAAAGCCGACGAGTTTACCGGTACTTCCTATGACGCGATGGCATGGTATTATAAACGGGAGTGGGTTGGCGCCTGCTGCCTGTCCTACAGCACGGGCCGCCTTCACTTTTCCGACAGCCCTTGCTATTTCCTGATAAGAGCGGGTCTCACCGTAAGGAATGGCCCTTATGGCCTCCCAGACCGTCTTTTGGAAGGTGGTCCCTGTTACATCCATAGGCACAGAGAAGATGCGGCGTCTGCCGGCAAAATATTCCCTGATCTGGGTTATGACCGGGCCGTGTATTTCGGCATTTTCTTCCAAAGTTACCGCGCTTGCATGTCTTTTCTGTAGCCCGGCGGGGGTGCAATCTTTGGCCTCAGGACAGAAAATTATATAACATAAGCCCTTGACGTTGGACAGAAAAGTGAGACAGACGGAATTAATTCTGGCCTGCGTAAAAAAGAAGCGCATGGTGTTTTTACTATAACTTCTCCAATTTTGCGATGTTGTCCCTGTGGCCAATTACAAATAGTATGTCGCTGTCTTTTACTACAAAGTCGGCAGGTGGAACCAGGATAAAATTATCAGTAAGGACTTCCTTTACGCCGATGACATAGACGTTATGTCTCACCCGCAGGTCAAGACCGCTCAATGTCTTCCCGATAAAGGCGGTAGGGGGCGCCAATTCTACCAGGGTGTAGTTTTCTACCATGGGGATGAAGTCCAGGATGTTCGGTGTAGAGAGACTCCTCGCCGTCTTCAGGGCCATTGCCTTTTCCGGGTAGATTACCTCGGTAGCGCCGATTCGTTCCAGTATCTTGCCATGATCCTCATTCATGGCCTTCACTAAAATCTGTTTGACCTTTAGCTCCTTAAGGTAGAGGGTGACGAGGATGCTGGCGGCAATGTCTTCTCCGATGCTGACCAGCACTGCGTCCATCTGATCCATCCCCAGGGTTTTTAATATTTCCTTGTGCGCAATGTCAGCAACCACCGCCTGGGTGGAAAAGGGTTGAATTTCCTGTACCCGGTCCTTATCCTTATCGATAGCTATGACTTCGTGTCCATCTTCAAACAGGGCCTTAGCCAGGTGGAAGCCGAACTTTCCCAGGCCAATCACGGCAAATCTTCTCATAGCCCGCTCCTTTCGCTCCTTTTTAACCAATCATAACCTTTTCTTCTGAATAACGGAATTCAAATCCGGGCCTCTCTCTTCTGACTATTACATAGGCAAAGGTCAGTATCCCTACCCGGCCCATGAACATGAGGGCGCTTAAAATGAGCTTATTCATGCTGTTGAGATAAGGGGTAACCCCCATGGAGAGCCCTACCGTGCCAAAGGCCGAGATGGTTTCAAAGAGATACGTAAGAAAACAGCCTCTGGCCGGATGCGAAGCCGGGCATGCCATTTCGCTGAAGAGCATGAGCATGTGGATGGTCAGTACGGTAAATACCGAGAGCATATACAGGGAGATACTCCGCATGACCACTTCAGAAGGGATGGTCCGGTTGAAGACGTGCACGTACGGCCTCCCGCGCAATTTGTTCCAGACCAGGGCGGTCAGTACGGCCAGGGTGCTGGTTTTGATCCCGCCGCCCGTCGATCCGGGGGAGGCGCCGATAAACATCAGGAGGATGATTATATAGAGGCAACTGTCTGTGAGGGAAGCGGTATCGACTGTATTAAACCCTGCGGTCCGGGGGGTTATGGATTGGAAGAGGCTGATGAGACATTTTTCATAAAATGGACGATGGGCCAGGACATTATTGGCTTCAAACGCCCAGAAGAGCAGGGTTCCGGTTAAAATCAGTATCCCGGTGGTGACGATAACCATACGGGTATGCAGAGAGAGCGCTCTCCTTTCCGGGTGACCCTTTATTCGCTGGTAAAGCTCGTATATGACCGGAAACCCCAGACCGCCCATGATTATATTCGCACATATAGTGAGATTGACACCCGCATGGCCGGTGTAGTTCATGAGATTATTGCTAAAGGTGGAAAACCCCGCATTGCAGAAGGCGGATATGGAATGAAAGAAGCCATGGTACAGGGCGGTCGGAAATGGATAGTCCCTCCAGAAGCACAAGGCCAGAAGAATAGAAGCAGTCCCTTCCACCAAGAAAGTAAAAAGAAAAATGGATTTTATCAGGGTATGTATGTCTGTAATGGGTGCAGGGGTAAACGATTCCTGCATCGACCAGCGCCCCCGGACGCTTATCCCCCGCCCCATAGAGAGGAATAGAAAAACAGAAAAGGTCATAACCCCTAACCCGCCTACCTGAATTAAGGTAAGGATAACCATTTGTCCGAAAGTGCTAAAGGATTTTGTGGTATCCAGGACGGTCAGACCGGTCACACAAAGGGCGGAGGTAGAGGTAAAGACGGCGTCGACGAGAGAGATGGGTTGAGTGGTGTGGGATATGGGTAGATATAGCATACCTGCCCCGATAATATCTATGACCAGGAAGCTCAGGATCAGAATATGGGCGTGATGGAGCTTTTGTAAATATCTCTGGAATACGGGAGGCAAATTAGTTCCTTTCCGGATAGAATGTGCCCTATTTTATCCATAGTATTTTAAAAAACAAGGTAATTTTGAGAACCGTGCCGGTCCGCAGCTGGAGGAAATTACTGTTGCTGATTAAATAAAAAATGATAGCTTAGCGGAAAAAGCTTGACAGAAGGTCAGATAATCGTTAACGTAGATACACTTTTATGTTTAGGAATAGTTTTTGTTTTTAGGAATAGTTTTTGTGTTATAGAGGTCGTATAGAGTTAGCCACCGAGGTCGATAGAGTCCGAAGTGGCTTTTTTTTTGAAAATTTTCATGTCAGTCTCGTCACATGGGGATTTTCCCCGTTTATTTTTTTGTTTGCTAGTAAGAAAGGAGGGTTTGGTTTATGGCGGAAGGTAAAGTGAAGTGGTTTAATGAGAAGAAAGGCTTTGGTTTTATTGAGCAGGAGGGCGGTCCTGATGTCTTTGTGCATCACTCTGCTATCCAGGGCGCCGGGTTTAAGACCCTGCGCGAGGGTCAAAAGGTAACCTTTGAAGTCCAGCAGGGTCCCAAGGGACCCCAGGCCGTTAACGTCGTTGGTGAATAGATAAAGACAGGGCCGAAACGGGTTTGTTCAATCTGTGTTCGGCCCTTTGTTTTTAGTCTTCTTTTTTATCCACGGACGAAGGCAGTGTCCGTTCCCCTTCCAGGTGCAAGGCCTGGCCGGTTATGCCGGCCATCTGGTCGTGTATCTTTTCTGCACGTTTGTGTGCTTCTTCATATTTGCGATGGGCGAGGTCTATATTCCGACCTACGGCCGTAAACTGTTCGTAAAAGATGCCGAACAGTTTTTGCAGTTCACCTATGCTGCCCCGTATCTCCTGCGCCTGTTTTTCAATATGGAATCCCCTTAAGCCGAAGGCTATGGCCATAAGGTAGGCGTAGAAACTGTTGGGAGAAACAGGAACAACATGCCTTTCCAGGGCATAAGAGGCAATGGATTTTTCCTCTCCCAGTTCTTCATCTTTTACGATCACTTCATAAAATACGTTTTCGGCCGGGATATACATGAGGGCGAAGTCATAAGTGCCTTCGTCCGGCTTTATATATTTACGGGCGATTTCATCTATTCTGGCCTTCACCGAAGTCATAAATTCCCTTTTGGCTTTCTTACGTTCTGCTTCGGTTTCAGCCTGTCGCAGACGTTCAAAGCTCTCCAGGGGAAACTTGGCGTCCACCGGTACGGTGTTGCTGCCTAAACGGATCAGGACATCTACTTTTTCCCCGGATTTAAAGGCATACTGCGTTTCGTAGTTGCGCTGGGGCAGTATCTGAGACAGAAGGTCTTCCAGGAGATATTCGCCGATTCCTCCGCGTAGTTTGGGAGCCCTGAGGATATCCTGCAGCCGGCTGATATCCTTGCCCAGTTCCTGCATATGTTTAGCGGTTTCAAATAATTCCCCCAGGCGTAACTGAACCTTGGATATTACCTCCGTAGCCCCCTGCAACTGTTGGCCTATGTTTCCCTGGGTCTGGGTAAGTTGTTCGTTCATGGTCTGAAGGAGCCGCCCCAACTGATCATTAAGGGTGCGCGTAGTATCTTCTAACCGTTGGTTCAGGCTTTTTAATGTCTCCCCCTGACCCTGGTTAAGTTGTGCGGTCAGTTCGCCAAGCTGGGTATTGAATGTGCCCACTATGGTAGCGAACTGGGTTTGCACGGTTTCCAGATGCCTGACCTGACCTTGCGCCTGTTGGTCACGCATGTCACCTATTTGCCGTATGATTTCCAACAACTGCTCTTGTAAAAGGGAGGTGGTGGAGGTCTTTTCTTTCAGGGTGCGTATCTCCCGGAACAATAATAAGGCCCCGATTCCGGCAATAAGCAGGATGGTCAAAAAGATAAGGATAGTTTCAGCAGTCACGATTTAATCTCCGGAGATTTTTCTTCTTAGATTAATTAGTTTTCGTCCGGAAACCGAAAATCTCCGGACGAGCAGTCAGCACTCAGCTATCAGCGCTCAGCTTACGATGCTATTTGTCTTGATTTTTTGCTGAGAGCTGACTGCTGATGGCTGAAAGCGTTAAGCCGGAAACGGTAGTTTCCGGATGAACACAGATTATTTATATGGTTACTTATAGCCCATTTTTCTTATATTTTCCATTTTAAATCCCCCCAAACCTCTTCTTGCCAAAAAAAGGGGGGTGACATTAGGGCGATAACTCCCTTGACATTAAGCAGAGGATGACTATTTAATGATAATATCAGGGGGAAGCCCGACTAAGGAGGCAGTATGGCAATTATTACCATCCGCACCGGCAGGATATTGGGAGATATCCATCGGGATATGCTCAAAATGCTGGGCGACGTCTTCAATACGGCTGGAATGATGCCGCCTAATAGGGCCTGGGTCCCGCCGGTAGATATCTATGAGACCGAGAAAGAGGTCATAGTCCTGGTTGAATCGGCGGGAGTCAAGCAGGAAAGTCTGGATATAACCCTGTATAAGGACCTGCTCCGGATCGCCGGCTTGCGTGAAGGCGAGAGCGGCTCCCGGTCCAGAAAATTTTACCAGATGGAGATAGCCTATGGCGCCTTCGAGCGGGTGTTAAGGCTTCCTTCTGCCGTGGAAAGTGCTGAGGCCTCGGCCTCCTATAAAAACGGTCTGTTATCCATAACCCTGCCTAAAATCAGAAAGACCCTTCGTGTGGAGATAGCATAGAGTTTGCAGGGACCTTAACCTTAAAGGAGTAGATAAAGCTCATGACTGAACAAAAAGAAGAAATAAAGGTCGAAGAGATACGGGATGAAGGCATTAAATGGCCCGAAGAATGGCCGGTAATTCCGGTGGAAGACACCGTCCTTTTCCCGCAGATGGTTATCCCTTTGACTATATCAGATAAGAAACTGGTCAAGCTCATTGATGATGCCCTTTCCGGCGAGCGCCTGGCGGCCGTATTTACAACCAAGTCTGAACCCAAGGGGGAACTCTATGATGTGGGAACCTCAGCTCAAATCCTGCGCATGATGAAGGTCCAGGAAGACCAGGTGCGCCTGCTGGTGCAGGGGGTGGCCCGCATGCGGAATGCAGGCATAACCTCCACGGAGCCGTATATGAAGGCCCGGTTAGAACGTTTATATGATAAGATGGCTAAAGACAAAGAGGCCGAGGCCCTTGTTTATAACCTGCGCAATCTCTTTCAAAAGATATTGGAATTAAGCCCCCACATCCCTTCTGAATTGGGCACAATTGCCTTAAATATCGAGGATCCGGGGACCCTGTCGGATATGATTACGTCCAGTCTAAATATCTCCGTATCCGAACGCCAGGATATACTGGAGACCCTGGAGGTCAAGGCCAGACTGGAAAAGGTGATGCGGCTGGTTACCCGACAGACAGAGATCCTGGAACTTGGCCGAAAGATACACACCCAGGTCAAGGGGGAAATTGATAAGACGCAGCGGGAATATTACCTGCGGGAGCAGTTAAAGGCTATTAAAAAGGAGTTGGGTGAAAAGGATGAACTGAGCGTCGAGATAGATGAACTGCGGGCTAAGGTAGAGGAGAAGAAGCTTCCCGAGGTAGTAAATAAAGAGGCTATGCGTGAACTCGGCCGTCTGGCCAGGATGCACCCCTCTTCGGCCGAATATACGGTAGCCAGGACATATCTGGACTGGATTCTGGATCTGCCCTGGCATGAAAGCACCGAGGATAGTCTGGACATAGCGGAGGCCCAGAAGATATTGGACGAAGATCATTATGATCTGGAGAAGGTAAAAAAACGGATTATTGAGTATCTGGCGGTAAGAAAGCTCAAGGCCGACATGAAGGGTCCCATCCTATGTTTTGTCGGGCCGCCCGGCACAGGTAAGACTTCCCTGGGACGATCTGTGGCCAGGGCCATGGGGAGAAAGTTTATGCGTATCTCCCTGGGCGGGGTGCGGGATGAAGCAGAGATCCGGGGGCACCGGAGAACCTATATCGGGGCCTTGCCCGGCCGTATTATCCAGGGCATACGTCGGGCCGGTTCCAACAATCCGGTTTTTGTCCTGGATGAGATAGACAAGCTTGGCGCCGATTTCAGGGGAGATCCGGCCTCGGCCCTCCTGGAGGTGTTGGACCCGGAACAAAATAATACGTTTTCCGATCATTACCTGGATGTTCCGTTTGACCTCTCCAAGGTTATGTTCATTACGACCGCCAACCTCCTGGATACGGTTCCGCCTGCCCTTCTCGATCGTATGGAGGTCCTGGAATTGCCGGGTTACACTGACGAAGAGAAGGTGCGGATCGCCCAGAAATACCTTATTCCCAGGCAACTGGCTGAACATGGTCTGAAACCTAAACAGGTGCGTTTTGAGAAGAAGGCCATACAGAAGATTATAAGAGAATATACCCGTGAGGCCGGCTTGAGGAATCTGGAGCGGGAGGTGGCGGCTATTTGCCGCGGCATTGCCAAGAAAGTGGCTGCCGGTGAGATGGAGAAGTTTGCAGTGCGTGCCGAGGCGGTGCCGGAGTTTCTGGGACCACCCCAGTTTTACTCGGAGGTGGCGGATCGTACGGCTGTGGCCGGGGTGGCTACCGGACTGGCTTGGACACAGGCCGGCGGTGAGATCCTTTTCATTGAGGCGACAAAAATGAAAGGCAATGGCCGGTTGTTGCTCACCGGCAAGTTGGGCGAGGTGATGAAAGAGTCGGCGGAAACAGCCTTGAGCTTTGTCCGCTCCAAGGCCAAGGGCCTGGGAATTGACGAGGATTTGTTTGAGAAAAATGATATACACATCCATGTGCCAGCGGGCGCTATACCTAAAGACGGGCCTTCTGCCGGCGTGGCCATATTTACCGCCCTGGTGTCTCTTCTGACCAATAAGCCGGTCAATAGCCAGGCAGCTATGACCGGGGAGATAACTCTGCGTGGCCGCATCCTGCCGGTGGGGGGTATAAAGGCCAAGGTCCTGGCGGCCAGCCGGGCCGGGATAAAGACGATTATTCTTCCAAAGCGAAACGAGAAGGATATGGAAGAGATACCGGATGATGTTAAAAAGGACCTGGATTTTAAGTTCTTGACAAGAATGGAAGAGGTTATCCCCATAGCCTTTGCTGAGAAAGGTTCCGGTCGGCGGAAAGGTCGGCATGCCTGATCTGATCGATCTTCATTGTCATACCACGGCCTCGGATGGAAGTCTGACCCCGGCCGAACTGGTACGCAAGGCGAAGGAATGCGGCCTCAAGGCCGTGGCCATCACCGATCATGATACGGTGGAAGGCGTGGGTGAGGCCTTGGCCGAGGGGCAGAGCCTTGATTTTGAGGTTATACCCGGTATCGAAATCAGCGCGGAGATCCCATCCGGTTCCATGCACATACTGGGTTATTTTATCGACCATACCTCTGCAGATCTGCTTGCGGTGCTCCGGAAACTGCAGGATTCCCGGGAGACCCGTAATCAGCGAATAATAGAAAAACTCCATTCCCTGCATATAGAGGTAAGCTACGCGGAGCTTTTGCGGGTAGCCGGAGGCGGACAGGTGGGCCGGCCGCATATTGCCGAACTCCTTGTCCAGAAGGGGTTTGTCCGCAGTTTAAAAGAGGCCTTTGATATTTATCTCAAAAAGGGGCGGCCGGCTTATGCAGAGAAATTTCGTCTTACGCCGGCAGAGGCCATTAAACTCATTACCCGGGCCGGTGGGATGGCGGCGCTGGCCCATCCCGGCTCTTTAAATAAATCCCTGGAAGAGGTGGAGAAGGTAGTAGGCGAGTTGGAAGCTGCCGGTCTCAAGGGATTGGAGGTCTTCTATACCGAACATGCACCGGAACAGACGCGGGGCTATCAAAGGATCGCCGGCAGGCATCATCTTATACCTACCGGAGGTACGGACTATCATGGGGCCTATAAGCCGGGCATTGAACTGGGCCGGGGGCGGGGGAGTCTGCGCATTCCTTATGAATTGTTGGCTGATATGAAGAAAAAAATGGGCAGGTGAGGGAGAAAAGTTCAAAGTTCAAAGCTCAAATAAATATCAAATGGGCGAGCATTCAGACATCAACTTTCAGCCAGGAGAAAAGGGGATACGCCTTTCTCTTCGGTCTTGCTGAGCGCTGATAGCTGACAGCTGATCGCTCAAAATTTGGCATTGAATCATTTGGATTTCATTTGACATTTTGATTTTGGCATTTGAACTTTAGTTACGTTGACTTTGACAGGACCCGGTAAGGACACTTTGAAAGTAATCGGCATCTATTCCAGCCCGCGGACCGGCGGCAATTCGGATCTGCTCCTTAAGGAGATGCTGCGCGGGGCTGCTGAGGTTGGGGCATCAGTTGAAGAAATATTTCTCCGGGAGTTACACTTTGCTCCCTGTATGGAATGTAGTTCCTGCAACGAGACCGGCGAATGCGTGGTCCAGGATGATATGCAGTTGATCTATCCCGGGCTGGAATCGGCAGACCGCGTAATTATTGCTTCACCGGTATTTTTCTACAGTGTTACGGCCCAGCTTAAGGCTATGATCGACCGCTGTCAGGCCCTGTGGTGCAAGAAGGCCTATCTCCGCCAGATTCCAGCGCTGGAGGTGAGTGGCCGCAAGGGTTTTTTCCTGTCTGTGGGCGGCACCAAGGGCAAAAATCTTTTTGATTGCTCGGTCACCACGGTGCGTGTCTTTTTTGAATCCATCGGCATCACCTTTGAGGGATACCTTGGTTATCGCCAGATTGACCACAAAGGGGCCATACTGGAACATCCCGCCGCTCTGGCCGAGGCCTTTAAGGCTGGAAAGAGGCTTTGCCGGGAATGATCGAGGTTATCGTACTTGGTTCCGGTACCGGTGTCCCGTCTCTGCGCCGGGCCGCGCCCGCTACCTGTGTTCGGTACAACAATTATATACTGCTTCTCGATTGTGGCTCGG
This sequence comes from Thermodesulfobacteriota bacterium, assembly GCA_031082315.1. Lineage (NCBI taxonomy): Bacteria > Pseudomonadati > Thermodesulfobacteriota > Thermodesulfobacteriota bacterium. The sequence goes on along the minus strand of JAVHLC010000004.1, from coordinate 171,175 downwards.
GTATGCTGCGTCAGCTACTAAAGGTTGGGATTTCCCCTGAACAAATCGACGCTATTTTCTTGAGCCATTTTCATCCCGATCATGTGGGAGACTTGGTCCCCTTTCTTTTTGTGACCAAATATAACCTCGGCTACCAGCGCACCGTACCATTTACTATATTAGCGCATGGCCGGGTTACCAGCCTGTATGAAGACATGAAGAGCGCCTTCGGCCATTGGGTGATGCCGCCGTCAGGCCTCATGCAGATTCAAGAATTGGAGACAGCTACAGAAAAGACCGTTTCTCTGGGAGGTCTGAAACTGAGTTTTTCTCCAGTGCCGCACACCCCTGAGAGTCTGGCCGTCCGTATCGATACAGAGGATGGCCGGTCAATAGTCTATTCCGGGGATACGGATTATTCAGCCGGTTTGGTTCAGTTAGTCAGGCGGGCGGATCTGTTTATCTGCGAGTGCTCGTGTCCTGAAGGTATGAAGGTGGAAGGACATCTGACCCCCTCTCTGGCCGGCCGGATGGCTGCGGAAGCCGGTTGCAAGCGGCTGATGCTGACGCATCTTTATCCAATCTGCGATGATAGTAATTTAATCGAACCCTGCCGCCGCCATTATGATGGTGAATTAATTATAGCCGAAGACCTTCTCAGGCTTGTTATTTGATAGCTGATGGCTGACTGCTGACCGCTGAAAGCTTAATCTTACTTGCGGCGGGTAATTATGTAATCAGCCAGTCCCAGAAGTATATCTTTGGTCGGGGAGTGAGGGAAGACGGAGAGGCTATCCCTCGCCCTTTCGATCGATTTCTGCGCCCGGGCATAAGCATAGTCAAAACCACCATATTTTTCAATCAGTCCTCGTGCGGTGATGAAATCATCCTGACTGATGTGCTCCTGCATGAACAGTTCTCTCAGCTTATCATAGTCAGCCTTTGTGCTCTTATCTAGGGCAGAGATAAGAGGCAGGGTGACCTTGCCCTCACACAGATCATTTCCCACTTTTTTGCCAAACTCCTTTATGTCTGCCGTATAGTCCAGGACATCGTCGGTCAACTGGAAGGCTATCCCCAGATTTTCACCATAGGAACGCATGGCCTCTTCTTTTTCAGCAGGCACATTGCCCAGGATGGCGCCTACCTCACAGGCGGCGGCCATGAGAACAGCAGTCTTGCGATGTATAACCTGCATGTATTCATCTTCGGTAATTTCAAGGTTTTCGGCATTGAGTAATTGCAGGACTTCTCCCTCGGCCATGAGGGTGGTGGCCTTTAAGAGTGCCTCCATGATGCGGATATTGCCCTGGAGGGCAGAAATGAACAGGGATTTTGAATAAAGGAAATCGCCTACCAGGATAACCGCTTGATTTCCATAAACATCTTTGGCCGGGGCCTTTCCCCTGCGGATTTCCGCATTATCTACCACGTCATCGTGTAATAGCGTGGCCGCATGGAGATATTCAAAAATGGCGGACAGGTCAAACTTGTGGTCACCGTGACAGTCGCACATCCGGGCCGATAGGATCATCAGGAGCGGACGAATGCGTTTGCCTCCGCTAAATAATATATAGCGGCTGACGTTCGAGATAAACGGCACATGGGAGGACAGATTATGGGCTATAGCCGCCTCAATACGTTGGAGATCATCTTTTACCAGGGATAAGAAATGATTGCCGTTCACGGCGTGCAACATAGTCTAAAAGTAGGTCGTTGTCAAAAAGATTCTCCTTAAAAATCTTACAATTAGAGGCTGTTGGGATTTGCCTATCTAGTGTTTATCCGGAAACTACCGTTTCCGGTCGTGCCATAGGCAGATTCGCCGGGGAGAAAAAAATCTAAGACAAGCAACACATTAAGCTGAACGCTGATAGCTGAGTGCTGATTGCTCCATCCGGAATCCTTGGGTTTCCGGATGGGAACTATCTATGCCGGAGACTTAAATGTCTATTTGGAGACCGGAAATAATTGTTGACCTTTTTAGGTCTTTAATGATAGCCTATTACGAAATAAATAAATTTTGGTTATGAAATAAATGAATTTTGGTTGAGCCCCAAAGAACTGCAAAAGAAACTTGTGGTAAATTAAGTGAAACATATCACAAATTAATTTTGAAGGGCTGTTCTTTGTTGAGGTTCGCTGACTAGCGGTTGGACAGAACGTGTAAGCATCTCTTCCTTATACGGTAGATAACTTCTGGAGAGTTTGTATGAAAGTTGATATAATTATGAAGAGAGAAGGGGGGTGGGTTAAAGATTAGCTTGCATGTCGCCGATAAGTTTAAGGTTAAGGTGAAAACTTTTAACGAAAGGGGGACTCTATTGTGAAAATCTCACGTCGTAACTTTATCAAGGCCTCCGGCGTGGCCGCAGCAGGGCTGGGACTGAGCCAGCTCGGCTTTGACCTCTCCCCGATAGAGAGTTATGCGGCTGAACTCAAGATCAAAGGCGCCAAGGAAACCACCCATGTCTGCTGCTATTGTTCGGTGGGCTGCGGCCAGATCTCCCATGTATCAGGGGGAAAGTTAATCAATTTTGAGGGAGACCCTGACCATCCTATTAACGAAGGCGCCTTATGCGCTAAAGGGGCGGCAAGTTATCAGATTGCCGTTAATGAGAATCGCCTTCAGAAAGTACGCTATCGCGCCCCTTACAGCGCCAAGTGGAAAGAGGTGAGTTGGGATTGGGCCCTGGAAAAGATAGCCAGGAACATAAAAAAAGACCGAGACGCCAGTTTTACAGAGAAGAATGCCGAAGGAAAGGTGGTCAACCGAACCAACCGCATTGCCTCGGTGGGTAGCGCTGCCCTGGACAATGAGGAATGTTGGCTATATTCGAAGTTCCTCCGGTCCCTGGGGCTGGTTTATATCGAGCACCAGGCCCGTATCTGACACAGCGCCACTGTGGCGGCTCTGGCAGAGTCGTTCGGACGCGGTGCTATGACAAACCATTACATAGATTTCAGAAATGCCGATGTCATTTTGAACATGGGCAGTAATGTCTGCGAAAATCACCCTGTGTCTTACAAGTGGATAAAGGCAGCTCAGGATAAGGGGGCGGTATTTATCCATGTTGATCCCCGTTTCACCCGCACTTCGACCAAGGCCGATATCTACGTCCGACTCCGTTCAGGAACGGATATCGCCTTTTTGGGCGGCATGATCAAATACATCCTGGACAAAAATCTTTACGATGAATTTTACGTCAAAAACTATACCAACGCCTCTTTTATTGTAAACTCCAAGTATGGGTTCGACGATGGCCTTTTCTCAGGCTATGATCCGAAAAAAAGGGCCTATGATGCATCAACCTGGGCCTTGGAAAAAGATGAAAATGGGATTCCCAAGAGAGACGTGACCCTACAAGATCCCAGATGTGTCTTCCAGCTTCTGAAGAAACATTATTCCCGTTACACATCGGAGAAGGTTTCGCAGATCACCGGAACCCCTACCAAGGACTTAGAAAAGGTTTATAAGGTCTATGGTGCGACCGGCGCTCCTGACAAGGCGGGTACAGAATTATACGCCATGGGTTGGACTCAACACACGGTGGGTGTACAGAACATCCGGGCGATGTCCATGATCCAAACCCTTCTCGGAAATATGGGAATTGCAGGCGGCGGGGTCAATGCCCTGCGCGGAGAATCCAACGTCCAGGGTTCAACCGATCAGGCCCTGCTCTATCATATCATACCCGGGTATTTGCCGAACCCACGGGCTCAGTGGGCAACGCTTACCGATTATAATAAGACTACGCCTTCTTCCAAGGATACCCGGAGCGTCAACTGGTGGAAAAACCGGCCAAAGTATGTGGCCAGCCTTTTAAAGTCTTTTTATGGGGATAAGGCCACCAAAGAGAACGATTTTGGATATACATGGTTGCCTAAACTCGATCCCGCCCAGGATGCCTCCTGGCTAAATCTCTTTGACGAGATGTACAAAGGAACTTTTACGGGATTTTTTGCCTGGGGCATGAACCCGGCGTGTTCCAGCGCCAACGCGGGCAAGATCCGTCAGGCCATGTCCAAACTGGACTGGATGGTTAATGTCAACGTCTTTGACAGCGAGACAGGGTCCTTCTGGCAGGGGCCGGGGATGAATCCCAAGAAGATCAAGACAGAGGTGTTTCAGTTGCCCTGTGCTGCTTTCCTGGAAAAGGAAGGCAGTATCTCAAACAGCGGTCGCTGGATGCAATGGCGCTATAAGGCCGTTAATCCACCGGGGGAGGCAATGCCGGATGGGGATATCATTTATGAGCTCTTTAAAAAGGTCCGGGGCCTGTATGAGAAAGAAAAGGGCGCCTTCCCCGCACCGATCCTGAGTTTGAAATGGGATTATGAAACTAACGGACACTTTGATGTCCATAAGGTAGCCAAAGAAATCAACGGTTATTTCCTGGAAGACGTACCGGAACATCCGGTGGACAAGAAGGCTTACAAAAAGGGTACCCTGGTGCCAAGCTTTGTCTTTCTGCTGGATGACGGTCGGACATCATGCGGCAACTGGATCTATTCCGCCAGTTACACCGAGGCCGGCAACATGGCTGCACGCAGAAAAAAGGCCGATCCGACTGGCCTGGGACTATATCCGGAGTGGAGCTGGACCTGGCCGGTCAACCGGAGGATCATATACAACCGCGCCTCCGTGGATCTGGAGGGAAATCCGCGTGATCCCAACCGGCCGTTACTTAAGTGGGATATGGAGGCCAAGAAGTGGCTCGGTGACGTACCGGATGGTCCGGCGCCTCCTATGGGAGCCAACGGCGTCTATCCCTTTATCATGAAACCCGATGGAGTGGCTTCTGTCTTCGGACCGGGATTAAAGGATGGGCCGTTCCCCGAGCATTATGAGCCGCTGGAATGCCCGGTTGAGCGGAACCTGATGTCCGGCCAGCGCATTAACCCGGCTATTAAGATTTATGCGGGAGATTTAGATAAGTTTGCCACTTGCGACCCCAAATACCCATTAGTCTGTAGCACTTATAGGGTTCCGGAACACTGGCAGACGGGTGTGCTGACCCGGTGGCTCCCTTGGTTACTCGAAGCCGAGCCGCAGATGTTCTGCGAAATGAGTTATGAGCTGGCGGAGCTTAAGGGTATCCAAAATGGAGAGCCGGTGGTCGTGGAGACGCAGAGAGGCAGTGTAGAGGCTGTGGCTATCGTAACCCACCGTCTTAAACCCTTCCAGATCGCGGACCAGACTGTACACCAGATAGGCATTCCCTGGCATTTTGGCTGGAGATGGCCGGAGAGTAAGGATTTCTCACGGGGAGGAGACAGCGCTAACCTGTTGACTCCCACGGTAGGCGATCCCAATACCATGATTCCGGAATCCAAGGCCTTCATGGCTAACGTCCGCAAGGTCGCAAGAAAGGCGAGGAGGTGATCTGAATGGCTGGTAAATCATTTTTCATAGATACAAGTTTATGTACGGCCTGCCGGGGCTGCCAGATAGCCTGCAAGCAGTGGAATAAAAACAAGGCGGAGGTGACTACCCAGCGAAACTGGGGTAATCATCAGAACCCGCCGGATTTCACCTCTAATACCTTTAAACTGGTGCGGTTTAATGAGTTGGAAGAGGGTGGCACGGTAAAATGGTATTTCTTTCCTGACCAGTGCCGGCATTGTATTGATGCGCCCTGTATGGAAATGGCCCAGGGGCTTGGGTCCAAGGCTATTACCCGGGATGCGGCTACCGGCGCTGTCTTGTTCAACTCTAAAGTAAAAGTCAGTAAGGCTGATTTCGAGGAGATCCGTTCAGCCTGCCCCTATGACGTCCCGCGCCGGAATGAAAAGACCGGGACTATGGCTAAATGCACCATGTGTTTAGACCGGATCACTAACGGCCTGTTGCCGGCCTGCGTCAAGACCTGTCCTTCCGGCGCCATGAATTTCGGGGATCGGGATAAGATGCTGGCTTTAGCCAATAAGAGGCTGGAAGAACTTAAGAAAAAGTATCCTAAGGCACAGCTCCTTAATGCGGATGATGTGCGGACTATCTTCCTGGTAGTTGATGATCCTGTAAAATATCACAAGTTCGCTGCGGCTGATGACGCCTTTGGCGTTACCAGGCTGGCAGCCATCAAGAAACTGATACGGCCGCTGACCAATTTGGCGAATTGGCCGGGTTAGGAATCAAGCATAATGGGGGGTGACACGGTTAGTGTCACCCCCCCATTATGTCATTAGTCAACGGTCATTTGTCACTGGTAAAAGCGGTCAATCTTCCGCAGTTAACTAATGACTAGTTGCGACACCTATGTTTTACCAAAATCCCGCGTAGCAAATGGTTATATATATGGATGACGAGCTGGCCCAACTTAAAGAAAGGATTGCATGGTTTAGGGAGAAGATGCCTGTTTACAGGCAACTTCTGGATTTCTATGAGGGCATCCGGGAGGCACAAAATGAAATAAAAACAACCATTGATATCCCGCCAATAGAAATAGAGAGAAATCTGAAGAAGAACAAGTTTCGTGAGGGAGTTCCCTTATTAAATAAAGAAGATTTTCACGTGGACGTCTTGACTGCTCAAAAAATCTTTGAATCGGTATTACGGCTTGGCGAAAAGGCCCCGCCCAGGCTGAGAAAAGAGATGGGGAAAATTAACCGGGCCGTTTTGCAGAAGGCCCTGGATATTGAGGCCGTATTGTCCGATTATCTTGATGAAAAATTTCTTCAGGACACCGCTTATCAACTAAAAATAGACTACCCTGCGTTTTCTTTTCTGGTTAGAACCAGCGTTGAATCATCCATCAAGGCCAATGCCTCGGCGTATCTTCGAAATGTCAGGCAGTTTAAAGAACCTATACCCCTGGATATCTGGTCGAAGGGCTATTGCCCGATCTGTGGTTCTGCGCCATATATGGCCCTTTTCGGAAAAGATGGCGGCAAGAGGTATGTTCTATGCTCCTTCTGCGGTCACGAATGGCGTATGCAACGTTTGATCTGTCCTTTCTGCGGGAATAACGACCATAATACCTTGCGTTATTTCTTTGCGGATGGCAATGAAGTCTACCGGGTGGATTTATGTGACCAGTGTCATCGGTACATTAAGACCGTGGATTCAAGGAGTCTTGAGTATGAACCGGTACTGGCGCTGGAAGACCTGGTAACCCTCCATCTGGATATCCTGGCCTCACAGCAAGGTTTTCAAAGGCCTGTGTCTTCCGTCTGGGCACCCTGAGCGTTTACCCCGGCCCTTTCCACCTTTTAGACCCAATTAATGTTCATCCGGAAACCCAGGTTTTCCGGATGGAGCGGTCAGCAGTCAGCTTAATACGTTGTTTATCTTGGATTTCTTTCGCCCCGGCGAATCTGTGCCTGTGGCACGAGCTGACGGCTGAAAGCTGATCGCTGAGAGCTTTCACTCGGAAACGGTAGTTTCCGAATGAACACCAGAATAGGAATAATATTTCCACATATTATGGATAAAAAATTACCCACAAAAAAGTAGAAATGTTTTCCATTTTCCTGCCATTCCCCACTGCCTATTTTTATTAAATAAAACATAACATAATGATATAAATGAATATATTTGTTTCCACTCAAGGCATCGGTGAATTTCCGGCACAGATATTGCTTTATGCAAGGCGGGCCTGCGGTTAATTTGAAAATTGATAAAAAGTTCACATAGTTATATTTGTCTTGCGCTTTTGCCGATGATAATTTAGTAAGTCTTTGTTTCTTACTTGGCGCTCATCCGGAAACAACCTAGAGGTGATAATAATCATGTGGAGAAGAGTCCTTTTTGAGCTGATGATAATTATGTGCGTGGGTATCCTTAGCGGTATTATAGTAAATGAGCTTCGGGCAGATGGGATTCCATTGTTACCCGGCTATATGGATAGCAGTTTTCATCGTGAAATAGGTTTAAATGCATTCAAGAGAGAAAAATGTAAAAATTCCTGCTGCCTTATCTTTGACGCCCGTCCCCATGAGTTTTATGAGAAAGATCATTTAATGGGTGCGGTTAATTTCCCACCTGTGCAGTTCGACTTTTTTCACGGTCTTTATCTGGCTGATGCGCCTCCTGATGCCCCTATTTTTGTTTACGGCCGGACCATCAGCCGGGCCTGTGACCGGGAACTGGCCTATCTTTTGGCTTTAAAAGGGCATAAAAACGTGACCGTGATTTTCTAATGAGTTTTTAAGATATGGCAAATGTCGAAAGGGATAAGAGATCACTCAGCAAACAGTCGATTCCTTGCCGGGGTATTATCATATTGATATTAAGATTGGGCCTGAGTGGATTGTTTATATATGCGAGCCTTAGTAAAATCCGGGACCCCATTCGATTTAAAAACATAGTTGTCAATTATGAGGTGCTGCCCTATTGGATGGTAAATATAACGGCGGCGGTATTGCCCTGGCTCGAGTTTTGGACAGGAGCCCTGCTTTTGATAGGTATCCTTGTCAGGGCCTGTATAGTTATACAGGGTAGTTTGCTGGTATTATTCATCCTGGTTACCGGCCTTAACATCGCCCGGGGCATGGAATTTTATTGCGGTTGTTTTGCCGAGGACACCATAGCCGGCGGCATAAGCTATTGGCACATCATGTTTAATGTATTTTGGCTATTAATGGCCGGAGCCCTTTTTATTTTAGAAAGGAGGCGGGTTAGCCATCGTTTTCTTTTCACACATAACGCAGCAAGGTGACATAAAGCCCGGTAGATGCCGGGCCGTACCTTATCTCCTTTGTCTTCTTACTCTGTTATCCTGTCTGCTTTCCCAACCCAGCTTTGCCAGCCAATATCCTGCGGTTATCAAGGCCGGCGACTCTTTCCCGGATATCCCGCTGTCCGGTTCATTATCTTCGAATGACGAAAAATATCTTGGGCTTTTGGGTCGAAGGGCATTTTCTTTAAGTGACATCCGGCCAAAGGTTCTATGGATAGAGGTTTTTAGCATCTATTGCGCCGTCTGTCAGAAGCAGGCCGCCAAGTTTAACCGGTTGTATGAGCTTGTCCAAAAGGATGATTTTATGAGCGGGAATATGAAAATGATCGGGATAGGCACCGGCAACAATAATAAAGAGGTTGCACACTTCAGGAAATACTATGATGTTATGTTTCCCCTTATTGCTGACCCGGATTTTAAGGTCCACGAAGCCTTAAAGAAGGCCAGGACCCCTCTGGTTATCCTGCTCGATAAAAGATCACGTCCTTATAAGATATTGACCATCTTAGACCCAGCCAGGCCAACCGAAACACTTATCGAAGATATCCGGACTGAACTCCATAAGATAAAGCCGACGCATTAAATCAGGCAATCATCCACTATAGTGAATGTCATTAGTCAGTTGTCACTGGTAAAAGTGATCAATCTCCCCCGCTTAACCAATGACCAGTGACGTTACCTAATAGTATCAGGAAAACCAGGATCGTAGCTATTCCTGGTTCTCGCGCGTTTCTTTTTCCGTATATCAATGGGAACGTTTTCACGATATATGGGGTAAGCATATTTTTATTGACACATAGCCGCTCTTTTTCATATACTCAAATCCGCAAGTGAATATCCATTCATTATTCCAGGTATTTTGATACCCTTTACAAACAACAATTAATATCAAAGGAGGACAAGACAATGATTTCCCGTCGTGAATTACTCAAAGGTTTTGGTGCGGCAGCAGTCGGTCTGGCAGTTTCCAGGGTGGATGGCATGCTGTCCTGGGCATCTGAAGTCGGAGGTCATGGGCACCATGGCGCGGAGAAGCTGGTTTCACCGGAAGAGGCCCTAAAGCTTTTAAGGGCCGGCAATGAGCGTTTCGTGACCATGAAGAGAAAATCTGACCCCGGTGTTGGGCCGAAGGTGCGTGAAAAACTCACCAAGGGCCAGTGGCCGTATGCGAGTATCCTTTGTTGCGCAGATTCCCGGACCCCCCCGGAAATAATCTTTGACGAGGGCCTAGGCAGGCTGTTTGTGGTGCGTGTGGCCGGTAATATGATAACTCCAGAGTTGTTAGGCAGCTTGGAATACATCTCCCTTCATTCTACAAGCCGGCTCATCATGGTCATGGGACACGACTCCTGCGGGGCAGTGGGCGCTGCGGTGAATGCGGCCGAACATCCCGGCCCTGCGGAAACTCCCGCCCTCGGCGACATTGTTAACCGCCTTATGCCTGCGGTCATGGAAGCCAAAAAGACGGGGGCGCATGGTAAAGATCTGGTAGAGGCCGCGGCTAAAGAGAATGTGCGCATGACGGTCAAACAGATTGCGGAAGAGAGCCAGGCCCTGGGCGGGATGCAAAAGAAGGGCGAGCTCAAGATCGTGGGGGCCTATTATTCATTGGCTACCGGGAAGGTTGATGTCTGGACATAGCCATTTCACATCGCAGTAAGCTTAAAAAGGTGAAAGGAGAACTGAGGGTGAAAAGAGCAGCGACTATAGGATTCTTATTAATATTTTTCTTATGTATGACATGTGCTTCTGCATTCAGCGAGACCCTCGAAGAGCGGTTGAACCGTCTCGAGAAAGAGATCCAAGGCCTGAAGACCCAGGCGGCGCAAAGAGAGGCTGAGCTGGCTGAAATTAAGGCCGCGGCTAAGGCCGCCCCGCTCGCTGTGGCCTCTCCGGCAAAACCTGTCGAAGGTGATGTCTGGACCAAGTACAATATGCGGCTCTATGGCCGGGTGAAGGTTGATGTTAATTATGATACGGCCCAATTCGAGAAATATAATGACTTCATAGGCGCGGTTAAGGCGGGGTCCAGTTATACCAATGACTCTACCAACTTCAACCCGAGAGACACCAGGTTCGGTTTTGAGTCCAGTCACACGGACGGCGATTGGACCGGGCTTGGGCGTTTTGAGGTGGATTTCTACGGGACCAATAGCGTGAACAACCTTATCCCTCGGATGCGTCTGGCTTATGTGAAAATGGTCTATAATCCATGTGATACCAGCATCCTGGTCGGGCAGGACTGGATACCGGTGGCCCAGTTGAACCCGAACACGGTGGACTTCGGTATCCTGACTGCGGCCGGCAACCTCTGGTGGCGTGTGCCCCAGATCACTGTTCGAAAACAGATCGGTGATTTTGAGGTCCTCGCCTCTGCAATGAAACATCGTCGCATAGAAACTACGGAGGAAGGTCGTATGCCTTGGGTGTTGGGCCGTATTGCCTACAATGGGGACTTTCTTGGCAAAGGCAACTCCATAGCCCTGGGCGGTGGTTACCAAACCGAGTCCGTATATAAGACAACCACAAGTGCTGATGGCCACCGGATAGAGCGTTATCTCCTGGCGGCCGAGTTTAAACTGGCGCGTGGGCCGTGGTCGCTTCGCGCAGAGCCCTGGATTGGTCAGGGTATTGGAGATGAATTCCTGCGCTATGACCTGGGCGTCAATTCACACGCCAGCGATGCGGCTGATCCGGAGGCCATCTGGGCTATAGGTGGATTTGTAGATCTGACGTATAAAGTCGATCCCAGGCTGAGCTTCACTGTGGGTTACGGCGTTGATGATCCCAGGGACGAAGACCTGGCCGGAATTAACTTTAATGATAGCAACGCGGCGCGTGATCGCCAATTCACCATGAACAGCCAGTTGTTTTTTAACACATGGTATCAGTTAACCAAGGCTATAAAGGTCGGGGCTGAGCTTATCCATTTAAAGACGGAACGCCTCAGCGATACTAACAGCGGCAACCGCTTTACTGTATCTACCTGGTATGAATTTTAAGGGTCTCGTAAAAAGTAAGATTTTACCGCAGAGATCGCTGAGAACGCTGAGATAACATAGTGAATGGGTTATAGTTTTTCTCTGCGGGCTCTGCGCGTTCAGCGGTGAAAGGGTTAGATTGGAACTGCCGCATCGAGGGGATGGGTTATACAGGCCCATCCCCTTTTTTAGGTGTTTTTCCGATGCCGGCAGGCCCCTTCTGCCAGGTGTTTGAGTTTGGTTTTTACCTGAATCAACTTGGGCAGCGGCGGGATTTCCACTATATCTTTCCCCGGACAATTCAGCTTGGAAATGGCCAGTTTTTTTTCTAAATCCTCCCGTTGAGTGGGCACTATGGTCTCTCCCAGCACCCCGGCCACAGAACCGGCGTATTCTATGCTACGAACGAAAGTTAATATCTCGTTGAGATTGTAATTTGCGGTTAATTGTTTGATTTCCTCATTGATTATCTGACACTCTTCCATTAAATCCTGATACCCTTCCCGGTATTGTTTCAGATCATCCAGAAGGCGTTTATAGCAGTCCATGAGGAGATTTTTATATCTCCCCGCTTCTGTCAGGCCGTGTGCCCTTACAGGCGCTAAAAGACATGACTTTATGTCCCCGGTTTCCTGAAGATAACGGTCATAAAACGGCCTGGCCTCCAGTCCAACTGTTTCCCAAAACTCTTCAACCAGTTTTTCCGTCCCGAGCAACTGATAAATCTGGCAGAAATCCTCATAGACCATCTTCCCTATGGTATCCCGATGGGCCTGGATGTGTTTCTTTAAGGATTCCTTCTCCTCTTCAATAGCCTTACGGGTTCCAAAGTAGCGCTCGGCTATCTCCTTTTTGACCTGATAGAGGAGGGCGGCGGAAATGTCGTTTGTCATAATGTTATTCCTTAGCCGTCAGCAATCAGCAGTCAGCTTTCAGCAAAAAAAACAGGCGCATATGTTTTTATTTGTAACACTTGAACCTTTTGCAAAAGTCTTCCGGCGTCATTCCCGCGAAACCCGTCCCCGACACCGCTCGGGGAGCAGGAATCCAGTGTTTTCAATAGATTCTGGACCTCCGCCTTCGAGGGGGCGACGTGCTTCTTGAGTTTTGCAAAAACCTCACTTATAACAACTTTCAAGGAGCTAAACTGTTACTTTTTTGTCCGACGAGCTGAATGCTGAAGGCTGAAAGCTGATTGCTGATTAAATACTATGCCATTCTTTTAGCGGTTTGCAAAGGGAAAGTGAGGGAGGCGACTCAGACAAAATAAAGCCATAAAACAGTTGTTTTGTCACGGAAACTCCGGTATAAGTATGTGTACAATCTGGATTTTTGGCTATGGCCACGATGGAAGAGCGCTTAGACCGCTTTATGCATTTTTTAACCGTAGAGAAGGGGTTGGCCAGGAATACACTGTCGGCCTACAGCCATGACCTGCAGGAATTCCGGCAATTTCTTTCTGTTGAGGGGGTCAGGCAGGTTGAAGATGTCCTGGAGCTACACGTCTTCTCCTTTCTCCGTTACTTACGGGATAATGGCCTTTCGTCCCGCAGTGTGGCCAGGACGTTGGTGGTGGTCCGTTCCTTTTTCCGGTTTTTGCTGAGCGAAAAAATAATCAGCGCCAACCCGGCGTGTTCCATAGAATCCCCGCGCTTCCGGTCCAGACTCCCGGATACGTTAAGTGTGGAAGAAGTGGACAGCCTCCTCAACCAGCCTTCCTTACAGGATGTTTTGGGACAAAGAGATGCCGCGATGCTCCATCTGCTCTATGCCACCGGACTTCGGGTATCAGAATTGGTCGCGGTTAAAGCCGGTGATGTGAACCTTACTGTGGGTTATTTAAGGACTATGGGGAAGGGGGCGAAGGAACGCATTGTACCGGTGGGTGAAGCAGCCAGAGAGCGGCTTACAACTTACTTGAATACTCCCCGTCTCCGCCTTTTAAAAGGGAGAAAAAGCCCCTTTCTCTTTGTCAACCGTTCCGGCAACAGATTGTCGCGTCAGGGGTTCTGGAAGATAATCCGCAAATATGCCGGTACGGCAGGGATCACGAAAAAGATTACCCCTCACACCCTGCGGCATTCCTTTGCCAGCCACCTCCTGGAGCGTGGGGCGGACCTGCGTTCCGTACAATTAATGCTGGGCCATGCCGATATATCTACCACACAGATTTATACCCATGTGACCGGCGAACGCCTCAAGGCCATCCATAAAAAATACCATCCCCGTGGTTAACAGTCTTGCCTATGAACGTGAAACATTCTCCCGGATCAAAAAAAGGCGTTGATAGAAGGTCGGCCGGGGATCATAGGAAGATAGAGCTTATCACCACGCATCTCAATGCTGATTTTGACGCCTTGGCTTCTATGCTGGCCGCCAAGAAACTCTATCCCGGCGCCATATTATCTTTTCCCGGCTCCACGGAAAGGACTATCAGGGATTTTTTTGTACAATCGACGGCCTATCTTTATGATTTTACCCGCATAAAAAATGTCCCCATAGCGGACATACGCCGGCTCATTCTGGTGGATACCAGACAGCCGGGGCGTATTGGCCGGTTTGCGGAGGCATTGCAAAACCCGGGCATAGAGGTCCATATTTATGATCACCATCCTTCTTCCGCTGAGGATATTAAAGGTAACGTGGAAATCATACGTCCGGTAGGCGCTGCGGTTACTATTCTGACGGGGTTATTACAGGAGAAAGGAATAGAAATCACCCCGGAAGAGGCCACTATCATGGCCCTGGGTATATATGAAGACACCGGCTCCTTCACCTTCACTTCCACTACTGCCGAAGACCTGAAAGCCGCATCCCTTCTGCTCGAAAAGGGGGCGGACCTCAACATTATTTCAGATATGCTGGCACGGGAGCTTACGGCTGAGCAGGTCTCCATACTTAATGACCTGATTCAATCGGCTTCAACCTATACCATCCGGGGGATAGATATCGTCATCAGCAAGGTCACAGCCAACAAGTATGTGGGTGATCTGGCCGTGCTGGTGCACAAACTTATGGACATGGAGAATCTGGAGGTCCTTTTTTGTCTGGCTTCCATGGAAGATCGCATTTTTATTATTGCCCGCAGCCGCAATCCGGAAGTTAACGTGGCTACGATTCTGGCTGACTTTGGCGGCGGGGGGCATCCCACCGCGGCTTCTGCCACGGTAAAGGAACTAACCATACTGGAGGCGGAAGAAAAACTTATTGGCATTCTACATCGGGAAATAAGCCCGCAGAAGACGGCGCGGCAGATTATGTCCGGCCCGGTTATCTATGTCGCCCCGGATCTCCCCATGAAACAGGCCAATGAGATGCTGACCCGCTATAACATAACTGTCCTGCCGGTAATAGAAGACGGCAAGATCGCGGGGCTTATTTCCCGCCGGGTCATTGAAAAGGCCATTTTCCATGGATTAGAGAATCTGCCGGTCAGCGAATACATGACTACCGAATTTGCGGTGGTTGGTCCGGAGGCCAGTTTCTACGAGATACAGGCCATCATTATAGATCACAAACAGCGTTTCCTCCCGGTCGTAGAGGCCGGCCGGGTAGTGGGGGTTATTACCCGCACAGACCTTCTGAATATCCTGGTAGCCGATGAGTCACGTATTCCCCACCATATAATAGAAGAACAGGAAAAAGGATATTATGCAAGGGAAAGGAACATCACCGCTATTCTCCGTGAGCGGCTTCCGGCGCATATAATATCCTTACTGGAGGCCATTGGTAAGATAGCAGATGAAGTTAATTGCAATGCGTATGTCGTGGGAGGATTTGCCCGGGATCTCCTCCTGCGCGTGCCTAATCTGGATATGGACCTGGTTATTGAAGGCGACGGCATCAGGTTTGCCCAGCGGCTGGCGGAAAATTTTTCGGCCCGGGTCAAAAGCCATAAAAAGTTCGGCACGGCTGTGGTTGTTTTCCCGGACGGTTTTAAATTAGACGTGGCCACCGCCCGCCTGGAATATTATGAATATCCGGCGGCCATGCCCACCGTTGAGTTAAGTTCCATTAAACTGGATCTTTACCGGAGGGATTTTACTATTAACACCCTGGCCATAAGGCTTAATCGACCGCGTTTTGGCACCCTGGTTGATTTTTTTGGAAGCCAGCGAGACCTAAAGGACAGGCGCATTCGCGTCCTGCATAATCTAAGCTTCGTGGAAGACCCTACCCGTGTCTTCCGGGCCATACGATTTGAACAGAGATACGGCCTGGAGATAGGAAAACATACGGCAAACCTTATTCAGAATGCGGTTCGGATGAATTTATTCGACCGGCTTTCCGGCAAAAGGCTTACGAGTGAACTGAGGCTTATACTATCTGAAGAGAACCCATTGCCTGCTGTCAAAAGGCTGGCCGGGTTTGATCTTCTGAAATTTATTCATCCGGCCATCTCGTGCCCCGGTGAAATAGTGAATCTGTTTAACAATCTGAAGGCCGCCCTTTCCTGGTATCACCTGTCTTTCATCGATAAACCGGTCGGGAGCTGGGTGTCTTATCTTTTAGTCCTGGCGG
Organism: Thermodesulfobacteriota bacterium; assembly: GCA_031082315.1. NCBI lineage: Bacteria > Pseudomonadati > Thermodesulfobacteriota > Thermodesulfobacteriota bacterium. The sequence goes on along the minus strand of JAVHLC010000004.1, from coordinate 155,013 downwards.
AGCGCCTCTCTAACGAAGAATTCGGGGCCCTCTGCGACCGGTTGGCCATTTCGTCCCGTCAGAAATCAGTTTGGATGCAGGAGCGGGAGCTGGCGAATAAGGGCCTGGCTCACCTGAATCAACGGGAGCACATACTGCCTAGTGAAATTTGCGCGCTATTAAGGCCGCTTAGCGCTGAATTCATGTTGTATATGATGGCCAAGGCTGCAAAAAAGACTGGTCAAAAAGCCATTTCTTTGTATATTACAAAGCTCAGCAGCGTAAAACCGCAGATCACCGGGGATGATCTCATCGCCCTGGGGCTTGAGCCGGGGCCGCAATTCAAGGCCATCCTTGAGGCTGTATTAAAGGTAAAATTAGACGGCTCGGTGAAGTCTAAGCCTGATGAACTAAGATTTGTACGGGAAAACTATATAAAGAAGGGATAATTACAGATTGGAAGAGACCATACAACGTCTGGTGATACTGGTTCCGGCTGTATTGCTGGCTGTCACGGTGCATGAGGTCGCGCATGGTTGGGTGGCCGACCGCCTGGGGGATAAGACGGCGCGTCTGCAGGGGCGGCTGACGCTTAATCCCATAAAACATCTCGATTTGGTGGGTACGGTGGTCTTTTTTCTGACGCAGATGATCGGCTGGGCAAAACCGGTGCCCGTTAACCCGTATAATTTTCAGAATCCCCGGAGGGACATGGTCTGGGTATCTCTGGCCGGTCCCCTTTCCAACCTTATCCTGGCGGTCTGCAGTGCGATTCTGTACCATTTACTGGCTGCCGGTTTCAGTTTGGGCGGCGGGGGTCTTTCCACTCCGCTGGCCTTTATAGCGGAGCCGCTTCTATTGATGAGTTATGCCGCGGTGCGCATTAATGTGGGGTTGGCTATTTTCAATATTATTCCCATCCCACCTTTAGACGGCAGCAAAATTCTGGCCGGTATTCTCCCGGCCACACTGGCCGATAGTTACGCCCGCATAGAGCGTTTTGGTTTTTTGATTTTACTTTTATTACTTTTCACGGGCATTATTGACCGTCTGGTTTTTCCTGTGATAAGAATGCTGACCGGGTTGCTGTTGCAAAGTGATATGGTTTTCGCCTGCTGTTAACAGAGCAATCGTGACCGGTAAGGAGATATTCATGGCGGAACCGAAGAGGATCCTAAGCGGTATGCGGCCTTCAGGCCGCCTCCATCTCGGACACCTGCATGGTGTACTTAAGAACTGGTTATCCCTGCAAAAAAAATATGATTGTTTTTTCTTCGTGGCCGACTGGCACTCGCTGACCACAGAATACAATAATGCCGGAGAAATTCAGGGCAATATTGTCAATATGGTTATTGACTGGCTGAGTGTAGGCATTGATCCGATGAAAAGCACTCTTTTTATCCAGTCAGAAATCAAGGAGCACGCTGAACTGCACCTGCTGCTGTCCATGATTACCCCGCTGCCCTGGCTGGAGAGAAACCCGACTTACAAGGAACAGCAGGAGCAGCTTATCAATAAGGATTTAAACACCTATGGATTTTTAGGTTATCCGGTGTTGCAGGCGGCTGATATTATCATGTACAAGGCAAACGGTGTGCCGGTAGGCGTCGATCAACTGCCCCATGTGGAGCTGACCCGCGAGATAGCAAGGCGTTTTAATTTTCTTTACAAAGAGGTCTTCCCCATACCGGAACCCATGCTTGCCGAGGTTCCGAAGCTGCCGGGCATTGATGGCCGCAAGATGAGCAAAAGCTATGGCAATTCCATATTTCTCTCGGATACGCCGGAAGAAATGTCACACAAGATAAGTCAGATGGTGACGGATACCAACCGTATGCGACGCAAAGACCCGGGCGACCCGGAAAGATGCTTTGCCTTTGCCCTGCACCGCCTTTACTTTCCGTCTGTGGTTCTGGACGAGATCACGGATGCCTGCAAAAAAGCGACTATAGGCTGTGTGGAGTGCAAAAAAAGACTGGCATCTGCCGTCGTTTCCGCTATGGAGCCAATCCGGGAGAAGCGGCAGTCTCTTCTCAAAAAAACGGAGTGGGTTATAGAGATTCTGGAGAAAGGATCACACAAGGCCCGGCAGCAGGCCACAACCACCATGGAAGAGGTGCGTGGCGCCGTCTGGGGTACTCAGAGATGGAATATCAAGTCAAATTAGATGCCTTTGAGGGCCCGCTGGATTTACTCCTCCATCTCATTAAAAAGAACAAAGTCAATATCTACGATATCCCCATTGCTGTAATAACCCGGCAATACCTGGAATATCTCGACCTCATGCGTGTTCTCAACATTGAGGTGGCCGGAGAGTTTCTGGTTATGGCGGCCACCCTTGCCCATATCAAATCGCGCATGCTCCTCCCCCAACCTCAGGCAGAAGATGAAGAAGACCCCCGTCTGGAAATTCTACGTCCCTTGCTGGAACTTTTGGAGATACAGGACGTCGCCGAGGAACTGGTGAAACGCCCCCTGCTGGACAGGGATGTCTTTTGCCGCGATTTTGTGCCGGATGAAGTAAAGGAAGGAGATGAGGAAAAGGAGCCGGCCACATTTGCCGTGGGGATCTTTGACTTGATAGACGCCTTTCGCCGCCTGATGGAAAAAGAGGACGTTGAGCATTTCATGGATATTACCCTGACCCGGATTAGTCTAAGTGAAAAGATTGATGAGATATTAAACCGTCTTTCGCCGGGTAAGCCTGTTTTTTTTCATACCCTTTTTACCGGTACATTGACCCGCCGCGGGATGATCCTTACCTTTATCGCCTTACTTGAAATAGCCCGTTTGGGCCTGATTCGTATCTGGCAGCGCCCTGCCGGCGGCGAAATAGAGCTTCAACTTAAATAGTTCCCATCCGAAAATCCAAAAATTCCGGATGGGGCACTCAGCTATCAGCGTTCAGCGTTCAGCTTAATGTATCGTTTGTCTTAGGTTTTTGCTGACAGCTAATCGCTGATCGCTGAAAGCGTGAGGCCGGAAACGGTAGTTTCCGGATGAACAGTAAATAGCATTTTCGTTAACTGCTGTGGGATAAAATAATCTGTTGACAACTGGCGGGGTTTGGTGCGAAATATCTACAGATATGCGTTTCATTCTGAACTTGACATGAACATGCATAGCGAGCGCATTCCCCGCTGCTTGCGGCGGGGTTAGCGAGCGAATACTATGCTTTTTACCTTACATACGGAGATTCCTCGCAGCTTGCTGCGGGGAGCTTCAATTAAATCACACAGGGAGGGCCGGATCATGTTTCAGAAAAAGACGGTGGTTGCTTTAATTCTGGTAACGGTTATCAGCCTGGTTTTTGCGGGTAATGCCTCTGCCCAACTGGGGAAATTAACAGAAATAGCCGGTGGGTCGCTGCGGGTGGGAGAGACTCTCAATGTCTCTGCGTATACGGGACATGAGGGACAAGACCATAAGACATACTACTGGGTGGATTGTGTTGCCCAGCCTGAAGGCGCGAAGGGAGACATCGAAGTCTATGCCGGAGACAAGAAGATTGATGCTTTTTCCGTTAATAATAAAGAGATGCGGATGTTTTATTTAGATAGCGGCTTCAGCGTGAAATATGTCGGCGGCGAGGCCGGGTCCATGAAGGTCTCTGTCCGCATAGCCCCGTACACAGTAGGGCCGGGTGGGCATTAAAAGGGTAAGTATCACCCAAAACCCTTTTCCACTAAATCACCAGGCCGCAGGTGCAATTTTACCAGTCATGTGCTTCTTGCGGGACACTGCTTCTGTTCATCAAACTGATGGCGTTATTCTTACAGACAGCCCTGCATATACCGCATCCGTAACAGTTCATCGATTGAACAGAGCATTTTGCATTTTGCCGGTCATACGTGATCGCATCAAAGTAACACCTTTTTAAACACTCCTTGCATCCGTTGCACAGAAGGGGATCGATACCTGCGACATATTCACCTTTCCACATGGCTTTACCGATCTGCATTTTCAACTGGAACCTGTACGCCATGCAATCCCTGTCGCAGTTACACAGGGTGCCGATAAACGGCGTATTGAACGTCCAGACGCTGTGTGTTTGCCCCTCGGCATCAAGATGTCTGATGTATTGTTTTGCTTCTTTGCTTGATAACCGGTCAAAGTCGCTGAAATCAGGGATATCTTTAAATACCGGGGTCAGATCCATGCCGATGCCAAAGCAATACCTTTTGTTTTCGCCTGTGGTCACCTTCCGGCAAATACACGGCAGTCTTACCACGGATGGGAACTTATCCAGGATATTTTCGATATCTTCGACAGGCACAATCTGTCCGAAGTGTGTTTTCTTTAAATGCCTCGTAACCAGGGGATAGACAAGAAGACGGTAAATACGGGGAAGACGTTTTTTCCATGTATATGCCCTTTGTACATCTATGCTCAGAGAATGAAAGAAATTCTTGAGATATGCCTTCAGTTTTTTTTCGGAGTTTACCTGATGAAACATCTCCTCGGTATAATTGGTGATATTTTCATACCACTTCTTACCTTCCCCGTGTTTTATGCAAAATTCACACATGAAAGACTTCCCTTATCGGCATGAAGCCGGTCCACTGTTGACCGTTTACCGAAAGAAAATGCCGGACAACGGTTAACGGATAACAAACATGCTGACAGCCAATCGCTGATCGCTGAAAGCGTGAAGCCGGAAACGGTAGTTTTCGGATGAACACTAATTATTATACCTCAGCAGATGCCGCTCAAGGAATCATTTTCTTTCCGCACCCCGTCTTGTTTGTTATGGGGCGGCCAGCTACGTAGGGTGGGTCTTGCCCACCAAGCGGGAGAGCGAGTTTCAATCCTCACCCGCCCTTGCGGGCGGGCGCTACACTATCTGTAACTATTCGGGAATTCCTAATAGTTGAAGTTTCAATCCTTGTTTTAATGGAATGTCCTCTAATACGAGATGCGTCTGGCAAGGAAAGTTTGATTATAAAGGAGTTTCTGCTATAATAGCAAAAAAAGCAAGGAGGGAGAGCGTGAAGGCAAAGACCAAAGGAGAAAAACTCCGGAGTGGAAAGGTTAAACTCGGCCGAACAAAGCCCCAGATCATTTTAAAGGATGGTGAGCCTAAAGCGGTTATACTTGATATCAACGAGTACCAGGAGCTGCTGGAGAGGCTGGAAGATAAACAAGATATGGAAATGTTGCAAAAAATGCGGGAAAAACCACTTAAGTTCAGAAAACTGGGTGAGTTTCTAGCCGAGTACGCCCCTAATGTATGACATATACCTTGAACGCAATGCCGAAAAAGATTTGAGAAAGCTGAACGAGGAAGTTTTTCGCAAAGTCGTTGCCAAACTCAAAGAGTTGTCAGGCAATCCGAGACCTCCGGGGAGTCGAAAAATAACAGGTGCAAAAAGTGACTGGAGAATTCGAATCGGGACCTACCGGGTCATTTATGAGATAGATGAGAACGCAAAAACCCTAAAGATTATGCGCATCAGACACAGGCGAGAAGCGTATCGGTAGCCAAAGAAATACAACAGAGAAAATTTGAGAAATCAAAAGCCCTTCACGTCAAAGTGAAAGGGCTTTTTTTATGACCAATCACCTCACAGTCGTTCGCAGAATTGAGAGACGCGCTGTTTTCCGACGACGTCCCGCACACTCCTCCGCATCGCGGCCAGGCATCCGGAGGTGCTCCGGGAAGTGGCGTAACGCATACGCGGGCCGTTCTTGTCCACCACTGCCTTTGTCAGCATATAGCTACGTAGGGTGGGCTATGCCCACCGGAAATCTGGTCTCAATCCTTGTTTTAATGGAATGTCCTCTAATTCCGGTCAGGATATGTTCAGGGGAGGGATGAGCGCGAGTAACAATCTGCGAAAAGACAGGATGCTCTATGGGAGATAAGAGCCTACGGTCCCCCGTACGGGCTGCGGCGTCCGGCAGCCGGTTGTCGGTGTACGGCCCAACCGGCGTCTGCAATATTAATATCGGAAAAATGGCCCGCTCGAATATTTGACTTCTTTCAGCATGTGTGTTAACGTCACAATATGAAAAAGATTATTCAGTTTCATGTTTATAAAGGCGAGAAATATTACATCGCTGAATGCATTGACCTCCCAGTGGTTACGCAGGGTAAAACGCTCGACGAACTGGCGGTGAACCTGAAAGAGGCCGTAGAGCTTCACCTCGAAGGCGAAAATCTTGCGGATTACGACCTGGCGCCCCAGCCCTCCATCCTCGCCAACCTCGAAATCGACTCCCTCGTCCATGCCTAAGCTAAAAACACTATCCGGCCGGGATGTCATAAAAATACTCGCTTTGTTTGACTTCGCCGTCGCTGCCCGGAAGGGTAGTCATATCAAACTGGTTCGTACTCTCGCGGATGGTGAGAAACAGGCACTTACGATCCCCGATCATTCCGAGTTGGACAAAGGAACCCTCAAGGCCATCTTCCGTCAGGCATCACGATACATCCCCGAAACAGAATTGAAACCGCATTTCTACAGCGAATAGCGACCTCATCCTTTTCATCGTTTCAATCCTCACCCGCCCTTGCGGGCGGGCGCTACGAAAGATCAGGATACGCAGAAGCGGCTCCACGAAAGTTTCAATCCTCACCCGCCCTTGCGGGCGGGCGCTACCCACGACGCATAAGGCCATAACTGGCCATGTCATCGGGTTTCAATCCTCACCCGCCCTTGCGGGCGGGCGCTACGGCAAATTCTCCGGGCTATAGGTAAGGGTCAGAAGTTTCAATCCTCACCCGCCCTTGCGGGCGGGCGCTACACGGACATCAACCAGGTCGAGGCGGCCAATCCTGTTTCAATCCTCACCCGCCCTTGCGGGCGGGCGCTACACTTGCCGGACACCGGGCCAGGCGACGAAACTGAGTGTTTCAATCCTCACCCGCCCTTGCGGGCGGGCGCTACCACAGACCATGTAAGGCTTTCCCTTCTTGTCCAGTGTTTCAATCCTCACCCGCCCTTGCGGGCGGGCGCTACCCAGGTTGCTCATTTCTGCCTCATAGAAAAAAACGTTTCAATCCTCACCCGCCCTTGCGGGCGGGCGCTACGCAGCGCGGCGCTCCCCTGGCCGATCTCAAGAAAGTTTCAATCCTCACCCGCCCTTGCGGGCGGGCGCTACCACAGACCATATAAGGCTTGCCCTTTTTATCCAGGGTTTCAATCCTCACCCGCCCTTGCGGGCGGGCGCTACACGGACATAGGCCCTTGTTAATGTCCATTGCAACCGTTTCAATCCTCACCCGCCCTTGCGGGCGGGCGCTACCTATGTTAGCCAGGCTGATGCCCATCAGTCCTTGAGTTTCAATCCTCACCCGCCCTTGCGGGCGGGCGCTACCCTATATACTGACCGGCCAAGTCTTTAGCCGTCGAAGTTTCAATCCTCACCCGCCCTTGCGGGCGGGCGCTACCAGTATTACAGTGGATATTAGCGTAGTCGCCCAGGGTTTCAATCCTCACCCGCCCTTGCGGGCGGGCGCTACACGGTCACAACAAGTGAATTGCAAGAGCGGCTACCGTGTTTCAATCCTCACCCGCCCTTGCGGGCGGGCGCTACAGTCACCATTTTTTGATGACTAAAAACAAGTGGTTACATATCCACTTTTGCGAATCTGCTAAACGAATATCACAAAAACTTTCAATCAGAACCAATACCTTTCTCAAAGGCGCTAAAATCATGCCGCTCCACGTCTGCGAACTCCCCGGCATTTCCGACATCGCACCAGGTTCGCACTAAATTATCAGAGGATCATCAAAGAAAATCGTTCGTGCCTGTCCATATTCTTCTACATAATTGTCACGGGGTTCTACCAACCGATAGAGCCGGAGATTGTCTTCCTCCTTATTGATTTCTTTTAATAGGTTCCTGCGTAATTCTTCAAATTTCATCTCATTGACCTGGCATTCAAAGACAGACTTTTGCACCCGTTGGCCGTAGTCTTTGCAGACCTGGGCTACACGCCGCAGGCGTCTGCGGCCGGGTTTTGTATCAGTGCTTACATCGTAGGCCACAATAACCCACATGCATTCTCTCCTTATGAGTATAAGACAGGCGTATATGCCTCCAGATCGCCGCGCAGGTGCCTGGCCAGGAGTCTTGCCTGAATATGAGGCAAAAGGCCAAACGGGGCATTCTCGCCCAGCATAGGATGACGGACCTCATCTTGTTTTCTTTTCTGGTAGGCCACCACTACCGTTTTCCGCCCCTCATCGTTCAGATATGTGGCGCCGCCGGTTCGCACCTCGAAATGCTTGCCGGTAATCTGTTTGCGATTGATGAGGGTGAGGGCAAGGCGGTCAGCCAGTACCGGACGAAATTCTTCCATCAGGTCCAGACCCAGAGAAGGTCTGCCAGGGCGCAGGGCATGGAGAAACCCCATTTGTGAATCCAGCCCAACCCCTTCCACGGCTGAGACGCAATCACCAAGCAACAGCGTATAAAGGAACGACAGGAGACCATTCACGGGATCGAGGGGTGGCCTTCTGCTCCGTCCGTTCATTTTGAAGGTTTCCCTGGCGTCCTCCTTTATCATCCGATCAAAGACACGAAAATAGACACTGGCCGATTCTCCTTCAAATCCTCTCACTTTATCGATATCATTAGTATCTTTCAGATGAAGCAGGGCGGTGGAAAGGATATCACCGGCGTTTCTCAGGGCCGCGGCCTCATCCTGATCGTCGCTCTCACGTGCGCCGCGCAAGAGCACCTGTCTGGCATTTTTCACTTTGCCGGCCACGATATTTCTGGCAATAGCCGAAGCCCGATCCGTATCTCGGACTGCCTCATACTGGGCCTGGCGCAACAGGACATTGCCGCTGGTCTTGCCGACCACCCGGCATTTGAATCGGCCGTTTCTGTCCAGGATCACCACCGCCCGGCCATCATCCGCGCATCGCGCCATGATAAACGGGCTCAACATCACATTGCCCATCGTGACAATAGCCCCCAGATGGTGAAGCGGCACCTGTAGTTGCACCTTGCCCTCGACCTCAACCTTGACTGTCTCGTGATCCAGACAGACATACGCGCCCTGGGTCATGACATAGAGGGTGTTCAGGAGTTGTTTCATGTCGGTCTATTTTCTCCCTAATTTCTTCCTTGCTTCCGGAACAGCGAGATAGTTTGCCTTTGAAACCACCTTTCTGCCGGTCTTTTGTTCAAGGTCGTTCCGGGCCTTCCCGGCAACTTCGCCACCCTTGCGCGCTGCTTTTTTATTTTCGTCAAATCCACGTGCATCATCCACTCTTGTAATTTCGGTTGTTGCCGCTTCTCCAAGCATTGAGAAGATCAATTCCAGGTCGGTCATATGGTCCCTGAGGTTTTCACGTTTCAACCCTTTTAGCTTTTTGTGTTTGTCCGGTGTTATCCCGAATGCAGCTTGAGCAATTTCAGCAGTGAGGATCGCGTATTTCTTCTCATGTTTTACATCCCTTTTCTTCCACTCATCAGTAAGCTCTTCGCGGATGGCAATACCCCGCATACGCTTCTCTATCCAGTCGTCGGAATATCCCTTCGCCTTATATAACGCGCGTGTCCTTTTCGTCGCCAGTTCGGGGTTCTCGATCTCCTGCACCCGCTCATACCCTACCTTTGCCAGCCACCGTTTGAAAGGTTCGGCCTTAGGAGACGGGATGGACTGGATAATGCGGAATATGCCTTCCGTATTGGCACAATTAATCTTTTGAGGCCCACCTTCTGTCTGAATTGAAAGGGGGGTGGCAATTTGCCCCCACCCTTTGGAAAGATCTTCATCCCGGCGTCGCATATCCTTTATGTAACCCGACGGATCAACTGAATCAGTAAGCACTGACACAACATCCGCAATAACAAACCACCACTCATCTTTATACAGAGTTCTCTTGATTTCCTTACCCTTAAAAACAGCTATACTCTTTTCCATAGTCATCCCTCTTTCATGACTGATATAACAAACAACTCCCGCTCCGCCTTCCTGCTCAATGCCTGATTCCCTACTACATGTGGGAGACACGACTCCTTGAGCGAACAGTCTTTACAGCGCTTGTCGTTAACCGGCGGCGGGACATACCTTTCAGCGATCATTTTATGCACAGCAGAAACCACTTCCTCAAGCCGCACCCGCATGGCCGGGGTGAAGGTTATTTCCTTACGCTTCCGTGAACCATGCCAGTATAGCGCGCCTTTCGGTACCGGAACTCCAAGCATCTCTTCCAGACAGACCGCCTGGGCGCAGAGCTGCAGGGCATCATTTTCAAACGATTTTCGTCTTCCAACTTTATATTCCACAGGATAGGGGATGTCTCCATGAAACTCCACTAAATCAGCTTTCCCGACAAGATTCAGCCGGTTAGACCAGATCGGCAAAGCCGTTTCGTAGCGAATTCCAGCTATTATGTGGGATGAATCGATGTCCACATTCTCGTGAAGATTCCGTCCACGCATGGTGTAGATATTTTCATCCCAAGTTTGCTCAACATAGATCAGCGCACATCTGCGAGGGCAGTAGATATACTGATTAAGCGCCGAAACGTGAACAGGTTCGCGTTCGGCGCTTGTTTCTATGGCGAAATCATCCATACCTCAGCCCTTGGACGAATTGTCAATTCAGCAATCACATAGCCAACAGTTCTACACCCGCCGGCAGCCGGTCACGATGCACCTTAATCTCATAATCCGAAAAGCTGCGGGTCGAACCGGTAACTGTTTTGCGCTTTTTTATTTCCATTATAGTATTTTCAATCTCGCGCCGGTCGCTTGAAAAATCCAGAAGCTTGTGTGCTGGAGCACAGCCGAGCATCGCCTGCTTGATTCGCTGATTCTGGTCGCTGTCGGTACCTACATGCTTGAACACATAAAGACCGCGGCACGACATCATCCCCTTGCTGGCGGAACGATCGTGGTCATACATATTGAGGAGCGCCTCCCAAAGGCTCTTTAAGTCGTCATCGGAAAAGCCAGTGCCTTTGGCCAGATTTGCACTGACAAAACCCTTCGCCACATACAGGCCGTAAGGGATCAGCGCTTTGCGTCCCATAGTGCGAAGGGAATCTTCCGGAGCCTTCGCCTCCCACTCCACATGCTGCTGGTAGCTGGCATCACTTTTAATATCTTTTTCCGTAGGAGTCTTTGCACCCCTTGTAATGGAAAGATCAAGCGGCATAATCGGATCGACTGAACGAGCGAAGGAAATCTGCACCGGCCCCCGGACCTGGCCTGCATTTGCACCCGTGCTGAGAACCGCACCAAAGGTCCTGACATCATAAAAATTGCCGCACATCCACTGTCGCGCGTTGAGAGACTGAGTTTTTGTCGACTTGCTTTCTTTGGGTACGGCGCCATTGGCCTTCTCATGGGCAAGGGCAATCGGTTTGTTCAGGTTGGTGGAGTGCTCAATATAAATTGCATTTGGCGAGGAATTATCAAAGCGTTGCATGATAAAGTTCCTCACCCTGCGTTTGAGATGCACGTCGGAAACAAGGCCATGCATATCCTCCGGATCGACGCGAGGACTGTTGCCGGCATCCGGATCGCCATTAGGGTTGCCGTTTTCACAATCGAACAGATAGAGGAATTCGTAGCGGTTCTGGATATTCATTAGTTGCCTCCTTCGTTGGTTTCATTGGTTTTGGTATTTTTGCCCGCCCGATTAGCTGCGATCTGCTGGTAGTAGCCAAGGGCGAAGAGGCTCTGTCCTTCAAGGCCAAGGGTACGGGGGATTCTATCCCCAAGACGTGAATGAACCTCGGCAAGCTGCTCCTGGTACCGGAAGGCCAACCCCCCATCTAGCTTGTTTAAGTGATTTTGTGCATTGGCTACAAGCCTGCCAATAGTCAAGCCCGGTGTCTGGCTGGCCGCAACATAGTAGCGTTGCACGACGCCGGCTCCGACATCTCCCAAAGCTGCACGTTGCAGACTTGCCAGAACGGCCAGAAGACGTCCGCAGTGATAAGCCGGATCGGGATGTTCCTTGTTCAGATAAGCACTCATGTTATGATCTCCTCCTTTGCGAATGAAGTATGCTTTGATTAAGCCCATTCGGGCATGGTTGAATGGCTTGTCGTCAATGAGATCGGCGCGGAATCGGGCTAGAGCCTGGGCGATAAACGGCTGCGGAATCGGTAATCCGGCAAGTGCGACGCGCCAGAGGGCCGTTGCCGTTGGCGCTGGAAGGTCCTTCAAATCCCGCATGATTGCGCCGCAGACGGCCATAAACTTAGGATCAGGAGCAAGCTTGCCGCTATCTCTTGCAACGATTTCTAAATCCGCGAACCACTTCTCGATCCTGCTGACAAGTTCCTCGAAGCTTCCCTCCATCCAGTCGCGCACCATGACGCGCCCCGATGCGCCAGATATTGTCAGCGCGAAATAATGGTTGTCGGAAGGAGCTGGCCGTTGACCACTGCGCAACGACTCAAGAATCTGGCGGGCTGAAGCCTGGGCTGCCGCTTCGGTCAGTTCCGGCGGCTCATACAAAAAGGACAACGGATCATCTTCTGGTTTGACAGCCTCTTTGAACCAGTGAACAACCTTCGCACCGGCTAACATTCGCGAGTGTTTGGCAATGAGATGGTCAAGGCCTTTAGAGTACCGATTCACTGCATCTTCAGACATGGCGCAGTTCGATGACTGTTCCAATCCAAGCGATTCAAAAGCTTTTTTGTCAAACCCTATCAGGATGTCTTGGCCTCTTCCCCCTACAGCTTTGAGACCGGATATTTTGGGGTGAGTCGCTTTCGGAACAACTTTCTCGCCACTCATAAAGCAGAGCATAAGCGCAGCATTTCCCTCTTTGATTGTCAGAGATTTTCTGAATTCTGACCACCATTCAAGGCAAGGCTCGTGTTTGAGTGGATCAAGTCCAGCAACTGTAAAGAATACTTTATCGGTGGGTTTTGCCCCTGCATTCCGTAGATACTCACTTAACGATTGAATTCTGTGACTATCGTTGAATAAATCTGCCGCCTTAATCAACTCCGGGGTTACAGTTGCAGCCATCTTCAACAGTTCGATGAAATACTGGTGTTTCCCTTGATACTTTTCCAAATCGTCATTAGTACCAAGTAGGAGAAGTACCACTTGCAAAGTCTCTACCAAAAAATGGCAGCGTCCACCACTTTGTAGAAGGTTTGCGGGATACTCAGGACATCTCTCCAACTCGCTACCATCTTCACTACTGCCATAAGGTTCAACGACAGCGGTTCCGGTTTGGTTAATTGTGATTCTCCATTTGACTTTTTTAGGTCCGAAACCCGGCTGCAAATGAGGTATGTTCTTTGTGGCATATTCAACAATATGCTGTAACATCAGACGCGCCCCCTTTCCGGCTTCCGGACCTTTTCGCTCTCAAAAGGTGGGACCTCAAGAACGCCGAATTTCACGGAAGCATCGAAGAGAGAGATAAACGGTTGATCGTCTTTAACGACATCACGCCGAAGATCGAAAACATCGTAGAGCATCCAGCCGATGTGTTGGTCGAATGATGCTGGCGGCTTTCTTTCTTCACCCGACTCCACATATTCGAAGAAAGCCGGAAACTCGCTGCACCCGAAAAATGGCTGCTGAAAACACTTACCATGTTTAGCCCGCCGCTCAAACATGTTATCAAACTTGTTAATCTGTTCCGGTGCCGCGAACTGAGCCTTGGGGATGATCCTTGCAGTCAGTCGGTAGTGGACGTTCTTTAGGGCCATTGTCTGCCGTTGAGTGCGGCCTGTTGTGGCATCCTCTCCATCTGCCCAGAGCGGTTCAGGATTTTCTTTGCCGCTTATCCATTTATTTATGGCGGCCTTTCCAGGACCAGTTCCTTTCACCTCATTCCTTCGCAAGGCAATGTAGCGCGGCATTTCCAGCACCTCGATCCGCTCCACCTGCCAGTGGAAGTACGGGCGAATCACTCCGTCATCCTTCCTGAGATCGCAGTCCCAGTAGATGGCGTCGAAGATCCCCCGCGCGGCGGATGGTGTGATGACCGGATAGCTGAAACGCTCGACCTTCATTTCTGGGCGCGTGAAGCAGGCAAAATCGCCCCAGACTTCAATTGTATGCGTTCGTTTGCTCACGTTTCTCCTCCTTTCATCAGGCTATGTAAATCTGTAGTGTCTTCGGAAGTATCAAACCCTTTATGTCGTCGTATTTTCCATCCTCGGTTTCTTGAAAGATGAACCATTCATCCGATGTTCCCTTTCCATATCTCAACTTTGCCGGGATAAGATTAGGATGGTTGTTTAATGGGCGATACACACTGACCGCCAGTCCCTGAGCTTGTCGTATCCATTGGGAATTGATCCCTTCCTTGTCCTGCTGGCTACGCAATTCATTGAACCGGTCAATGCACTTTCCGTAAGGGACTAAAACCTGAATGGCCGACTGGTCAATCAATCGGTATTCCTTCGCCACTCGAACGAAATCAACGGCAATCACGGCATTCCCAAGTTCTTTGCTCTGAGTTTCCGGCTTGCTCAGATCATAAAGCCGGTGGTAGTAATCTCGGAACACAGCCGGATCGTTCAAGTCAAGGCCCGCAACACCTGTCAGTGTTAGCATGCTTCGTGTGACTTCCGCTGCTTGAAAGTAGGCGCGAGTCGGGTAGCGTTTCCGATAGTCGCCCTCGACAGTCGGCTCGAACACCCGCACATGTCCCATCATTTTTTTACCGTCAGCGTCGGCAAGTCGTCCTTCCCGGTTACAGCGGCCAGCGGCTTGAGCGATGGCATCCAACGGAGCGAGGGCACGATAGACAACGGGAAAATCAATATCAACACCAGCCTCAACGCATTGAGTTGAGATCAGTCGGCAGACCTGCCCTTTCTTTAATCTGGTACGTACCTCGTCCAGAACCTCGCGGCGATGTAGAGCGCAAAGGTTAGTGGAGAGATGAAAGACAGCATCATCATTCTTCAACTCTTCAAGGAGCGCGGCCGCGTGGCTCTTGAGGTTCACGACGCAGAGCACTTGCTCCTCATTTCTGATCTCCTCAGATAATGTTGCCCAATCTGACGTTTCCTCTCGCTTCGGCCATTTAACCTTATAACGGCGAAGCGCATCATATAGACGGGCGTGCTCGGGTGCAGCCTCGACAGGTCGCCACCCGACATTAACAAGTTTCGTAACAGCACCGTCCAGGGCATCGAAGGCCGGCTGGGTCGCCGTGGCAAAGAGAATTGTTGTTCCGTATGCTTGCGACAGATGGGATAGCGCCGCCAGCGTATGCACGGCAAGAGACTGCGGCAACGTCTGAGCCTCGTCAAACATGATGACCGACTCCATCAGATTATGCAGTTTCCGGCAGGCCGAAGGGCGGTTGGAGAAGAGCGATTCGAGCAGTTGCACATTAGTGGTGATAATGATCGGCGCATCCCAATTCTCAGCCAGTAGCCTGCGGGAGCGCTCACTTGCAGCCTCGGCATCGGTCTTTGCCTTTTCGCTGCCCAGCCCCGCCAGACTGTGATGCTCAAGCACGTAGTTGTCCGGAAATTCCTTAAAGACATCCCGATAGATATTTGCCGTCTGTTCGATGATAGACAGAAACGGCACAGCAAGAATTATCCGTTTCATGCTTTTGTTGCGGGCAGCATGCTCTAATGCGAACTTCAGCATGGCCAGAGTCTTGCCGCTACCGGTCGGCGCAGTTAGAGTGAAAAGACCCGGTTTATTATCCGCTGCGACTGTGACCGTCTCCCATAGCGCATTTCTTGCTTCACGCACACATCTGTCCGCTTCGTTTTTTCTGTGCACCTCGACGGTCATGAAATGCTCCAATGCTTGAAGGGCCTCCATCGCGTCCAGTACCGGACTGCTCTCACGATATATTTTGCCCTGTTCGTCCCCCTCGAAATGGGCCTCAGTGTCCAGAAAATCGGCATCTGTCAGACACGAGAAGAGCATTCTTACGTTCAGCATGGAAGCGACGGGATTCTTGAATATCTCTTGCGTATCAATGATGCAATTTTCCGGTTTCGAGATAATCATCCTATCCCCGGCAAGACGGGTTGTAAGGCGTGCGACATCGGCGTCACTGAGCTTCAATTTCTGCGGGTGCCTTTGGGAAAGGACTGCTGGCTCCAAGTTGCGAAGAGCTTGCAGACTACCCTGTTGCAGACCGACGTGATGCCCTTGTACCGCCAAAGCTGCTGCGACGCACCGATAGTCCCGCAAGGCGACCCACGCCCCTGGCGACCAATGGTCCAACCCGCTCGCTTCTCCCCGCAAACGCGCCTGAAAGAGATCAGCGTACTTGCCGAGATCGTGAAGCAGGCCGGCAAGGACGGCTTCCTCCGCAAAAGGCCACTGCCCGGCGAAAGAACGTACAAGATCGCCGACCGACATCAAGTGGTCTTTCACGAGATGTTTCTTGTTAGCCTTGTTTCCGCTATGGGCATAAAACACTATTCGCGTCCACCCAAGTAATCTAGTCTTACAATAGCCCTGCCAGATAGCCCCACTCTGTGCATCCGAATTCAGCGGCGAATCGGGCAGCGTTTTCCGCAGTGCCGGTCAGATGGTCACGGAGCGAATGAACGCGTCCGTCTTCAGACACGTGGGCTATGGGTTCATCATGGTTCATTTCCCGCTTTGCCTTGTTGATGGGCTTTTTGCTTTTCTTTCCACCACACGACTACCGCAATCCCATCGCCTGTGGCGAAAAATCAATCGCTGCACAATGTTCTTATTTCTGACCGGCTGTTGCATGCCCTCGTCTTTTGCCTGCTCCCAGAATTTTATTCAGATAGGCGATTTTTTTCTTATAGGCCTGCATTTCCTTCTCGTAATTTTTCCTTTGCTCAAGCTTTTTCTCAATCTCCTGCACGTCGTCATTCCGAAGGTGTTTATTGACCACCCTTTCACCGCTACGGTATTTCAAGTAGTAATAGGAATACACTCTGTCCTTATATCGTTTCTTTCTCAGATTTATCACGCCCTTCGGAAGCCCGGATATGGACTTCTCAAGGCTGTCGAGCATCTCATGGCATCGCTTCAGCTCGTCGCGGAGCATGCCGCTGATGACTATGTCTTTTTCCACTACTTTCATGTCGCTATTATGCATTATGTGGTGGAAAAACGCAAGGTTTTTCTCGCATTGTTCATTTCTCGTTGAACGGCACGCCGTTTTCCACCGCCCCGACTTCTATGACCCGATCCCCATTTCCCGGGGATAAACCGGTGGTTTCAACATCCACCACAACACAACGCATTCCCGCAAGGCCTTCCTTTAATTAAACAGTTCAAGCCGATTAAACCGTTTAAGCTGTTCAAGCAGCTTGAGCCGTTTAAGCCGTTCAAGCCGGTTCGTTTTTATCTGATTTAAATTCCTTCATAATTTCTTCCATCTCTTCTTTCATACTCTTTGGTCTCGGCATCTTATATTTCGCACCCTTGTATGGGCTTCCTTTCAGATATTCCATGAAGTTATTGAGCATGATGGAAAGCCTTTTAAAGGCGTCAATCAATATCTCGCCTTTCTTTTTGTCCACATATCCCTGATCCATGGCTATATAGAGCTGACTCCTTACTTCACCGCTTGAGCCTTTGGCAATGGATAAAAACTGGATCAGTTCTTGATTGCCGCCTCGCTCATATCCTTCAGCGATATTGGACATGACAGAAACTGCCGCTCTTCTTATCTGATCTCTCAGTCCATAATCTCTTGAAAAAGCGCCATCGGTGGTTATTTCATAAATTTTGTTGGTTAACTCCCTGGCTGATTTCCAGATTTCGAGGTCTTCGAAATACTTGGTAGGCATGACTATACTCTCCATGAATGTTTAAGCCGGTTAAGCCGGTGAAACTGTTTAAGCTGTTCAAGCCGTTGAAACCGTTTGAACTGGTTAGCAGTTTAAACCGCTTGAACAGTTTGAGCAGTTTAAACAATTACATATGGTTGTGGATTGTAGGGCAGGGGGTGATTAAATGTCAATGAAATTGCAGTCCCCAAAGGCAGCGCTTTGGCGGACTATCGGGATGGGTTACCTCAAATAATCCTCTGCCTTCTGTACCAGGGCGTTCAGTCTGTCTTCCAGTTCCTTGCGGTATTTCTCCAGTTCGGCGCCCCGTGCGGTGGGTGGGACGAAGAGCGGTTCGCCGTAAAAGAAGGCCAGGCGTGAAAAGGGGAGGGACAGGACGGTGTTGTCCCAGCTATTAAACCGGATGGCCCCCTTCACGGCATGGGTGACCGGGACGATGGGGGCGCCGGTCTCGCGGGCGATAACCATTACGCCCTTTTGTACTACGCGGGCCGGGCCTTGCGAACCGTCGGCTACGATTCCGCCTCCATGTCCTGCTTTTACCAGATTAATGATTTCCTTAACGGCATTCAACCCCCCTTTGGTCCTTGACCCCCGTACGGTTGTATAACCGAGGCGCTGCATGGCGCGGGCCATTAGTTCGCCATCTTTGCTGGCGCTGACCAGGGCGAAACCCTGCCGATGCCGGAAATGATAGGTACAGTAGAATAGGCTGAAATGCCAGAGGGCGCAGAGCATGGGTTGGCCTTTTCGGGCAAAGGCTTCATCATATTCCTTGCCGAATACCTCAATGCGGCAAGTCTTATAGAGGGCGGACAACAAGGAGGTAAAGAGGGGCGGCCCGAGGCGGAGGATTAATTTGTGTTTCCAGTCGTTCATCTTGCCAGGATTAACACGTTTTCACGTTAGAAGGTTTTGTTGTATATTCCGGCGCTTATACCATTTTTCTATCTCCACTGCCCAGAAGACCACGGATGACAGGAGGAGGCAGGCCATAAGCTCCGGGAAACTCAACGCCTGCGTCTTGAATATACCATTAAGCGGCGGTATGTAAATGGTCGCCATCTGGAGCCCGAAGGTGAGCAGAAAGGCTCCGAGCAAGGGACGGTTGGTAAATATCCCCTGCTTAAAGATCGACTCGGTTTCCGACCGGATAGCCAGGACGTGCCCCATCTGCGAAAGGCAGAGGACGGTAAAGACCATGGTCTGCCAGTGGGCGTGACCGGTCCGGATAGACCAGGCCTGGGTAAAGATGGATGCAAAGCCCATGAGGAGCCCTACCCAGATTATATGGACGCCAAGACCGTGGGCAAAAATGCTTTCCCGGGGGTGTCGCGGCGGCCTGTTCATCACTCCTTTTTCTGCCGGTTCGGCGGCCAGGGCCAGGCCGGGAAGTCCATCTGTGACCAAGTTGATCCAGAGGATGTGAATCGGCAAAAGGGGGATGGGGAGTCCCAGAAAGGGGGCAAGGAATATGGTCCATATCTCTCCGGAGTTGCTGGTCATGGTATATTTTATAAACTTGCGGATGTTGTCAAAGATGCGCCGTCCTTCCTTGACGGCCTTTACAATGGTGGCAAAGTTGTCGTCGAGAAGGATCATGTGGGCGGCCTCTTTGGAGACGTCGGTTCCTGTAATGCCCATGGCGATACCGATATCCGCCCTTTTTAGGGCAGGCGCATCATTAACGCCGTCTCCGGTCATGGCAGCGAATTGGCCTTTATCCTGGAGGGCCTTGACTATCTTCAGTTTCTGTTCGGGGGCCACCCTTGCATAAACACGGATATGCTCAACCCTTTTTTCAAAGTCTTCCAGCGATAATTTCTCCAGTTCCCGCCCTGTGATTATTGCTTTTGAGCCATCCTCAATAATGCCGAGCCTCTTGGCTATGGCCTTTGCCGTAAGGGGGTGATCCCCGGTTATCATTACCGGCCGTATCCCGGCTGTCTTACATAATGCTACCGCCTCCCTGGCCTCTTCCCGGGGCGGGTCCATCATGCCTATAAGACCTAAAATAGTAAGCCCGGTCTCCACGCTCTCAGGGGACAGATCCTCGGGCAGGCTATCCCACTCTCTCATAGCCATGCCAAGTACCCTCAGTCCATCGGCAGCCATCTTTTCATTTACCCTGAGAATCTCTTCTCTGTTTATTGATCTTAGCCCTTCTGATGTCAAAATATCCTTTGACTTTTCCAGCAGGACATCTATAGCGCCCTTTGTGAAGGAAATATATCCAGGCTTTTTTCCCGTCTCCTGACCGCTGACTGCATGAAAGGTGGTCATGCACTTTCTATCAGAGTCAAAAGGAATCTCGGCAACCCGCGGAAAATCCCCTTCCAGTTCCTTTTTATCAAAGCCGTTGTCCCTGGCGATGTTATACAGCGCAATCTCGGTCGGGTCTCCGATTATATTCCCGCCGGAATCCGGCCGGGAGTCATTGCTTAAGGCCAGGGCCCGGAAGAGAGTGATGAGTGATGAGTGATGAGCGGCAGGTTCCGGAGTTTGTCTGATGTCTTGACTCATAACCCGTAACCCGTCACTCGTTACTACCTTCCCATCTACATAAATCTCCTCCACTGTCATTTTGTTGAGGGTGAGTGTGCCCGTCTTATCAGAGCAGATGTATGTAACAGAGCCGAGGGTCTCCACGGCCGGTAGTTTTCTTATGAGGGCGTTCTGCCTGACCATCTTCTTCGCGCCAAGGGCAAGGGATATGGTTATTACCGCCGGAAGCGCCTCCGGGATGGCCGCCACGGCCAGGGATATAGCGGTAAGGAGCATTAAAAAGACCGGCTCTCCCCTCATAATGCCTACGGTAAAGACAATAGCGCATATAGCCAGGACGGCAATGGCCAGTTTCCGGCCAAAGGTCGTCAACCTTTTTTGCAGAGGCGTTTTTACCTCTTCCTCCTCCTGTAGCATGGTGGCAATCTTACCGAGCTCGGTCTCCATGCCTGTGGCCGCAATAATACCCACGCCGCGTCCATAGGTTACAAATGTGCCTTTATAGGCCATGTTCTTACGGTCACCGATGGGTAAAAGCTCGTCATGGAGCGCCTTTGTGTGTTTTTCAACGGGCACGGATTCTCCGGTAAGCGCCGCCTCGTCCACCTTCAACTGGGCGGCTTCAGTAAGTCTCAGGTCTGCCGGTACAACCTTCCCGGCCTCAAGGAGCACCACATCACCAGGGACGAGCCGGGATGCGGGGATATTTTCAGGCGTTCCGTTTCTTATGACCGTTGCCGTCGGGGCCGCCATTTTTTTAAGGGCCGCCATGGCCTTTTCTGCCCGGTATTCCTGGGTGAATCCAAGGATGGCGTTAAGAATGACGATTACCACTATGGCGATGGTATCTGAAGGCTCACCAATGATTCCCGATATAACTGCGGCAGCCATGAGGACAAGGATCATGAAGTCCTTGAACTGGTCAAGGAGCATCATGAAGGGGGTCTTCTTCTTTTTTTCCTTTAATTCATTAGGCCCATATTCCCGGAGCCGTTTCTCCGCTTCATCTGGAGAAAGGCCCTTAAGGGATGAACCCAGGTCTTCAATAACCTCGCCTGTCTTCTTCTGGTGCCAGCGCATAAGCCTCCTCTTAGACTCGTCGTATTGTCAAAAGATTAACCACAGAGCGCACAGAGCCCCGCCTTCTGATTTCTGTATTATGTTTTTTTGAAAATTATTTATTCGTCTCTGTGTCCTCTGTGGTTATTTATTCATTAAACAAAAAAACCTTTACCACGATTGAATAATCATCGTGGTAAAGGTCTCGCTTGTTAGGTTTACCTAACCGGCGGTACCGGCTCGCCTCAGGCGAACGTGCTGACGACAGCCACCGATTCAGCTACTCCCCTTTACTGTTGAAAATGAATACTATCTGAGAGGGCGGATTTATGTCAAGCTTTTTATTCAGGACTTTCCCGAAAAATCTCAGGAGATTATGCCAACTAGTTTTCCGGATGGAGCGGTCAGCAGTCAGCTATCGGCATGAAGCCGGTCCACCGTTCACTGTTGACCGTTTACCGAAAGAAAATGTCGGACAACGGTTAACGGATAACGGATAACAAACATGCTGACGGCTGAGAGCTGATAGCTGAAAGCCCGAATGAAGATTTCCTTGCTTACTTCACCGGGTTGTGCTAAATGATGCCACAAATCCAGAGAAGGAGTCCCTTATGCTGAAAAAATCAGGTTATATGGTTCTCATGCTTATGTTGTGTGTCACGTTCTTGTCCTGTACCAAGGAAGAGCCGAAGCAGCCGGAAGATGTTGTGGTTACTGAAGGGCCTGCGCAACCGGATGCCTCGCCGGTGCTGGCCGAGATAGGGGAAGAGAAGATTACCTTGAATCAGCTTGACCGGGCTATTGAACGCCTTCCGTTGCCTTATCAGGAGAGGTTTAAGACTGAAGAAGGCCGGAAGTATGTCCTTGACGATCTTATTACTACCGTCCTTCTCAGCCGGGAGGCCGAGCGCCTTAAACTCGACCAGAAGCCGGAGATAAAGGAACAGTTAGAAGGTATTAAAAAACGAATCTTATCGGCAGGGCTGCTCAGGGCTGAGATGGCCAAAGAGCCTGTTCCAGGGCAAAAGGAGTCCAGGCAATATTATGAATCGCATAAGGAACAGTTTACTGAGCCGGAAAAGGTCAGGATGAGGCAGATTGTTGTCCGGACGGCCGAGGAAGGGCAGGACATTATAAAGGCCTTGCGGGAAGGGCATGATTTTGTCCAGATGGCTAAAGAAAAGTCTGTCGATCCCTCGAAGGCAAACGGCGGCTATATCGGATGGGTAGGCCGCGACCGGATGAAACCTGATTTTGCCGAAACTATCTTTAAGTTAGGCAAGGGAGAGTTTAGCGCGCCTATGCCTACGGCAAAGGGTTATGTGATTATATTGATTGAAGATAAAAAGGCCGCCATACCGGTGGACTATAGCAAGGTAGAACCGGCTATCATCCAAAGGCTCCGCGCGGAACGGGAGGAGAAGGTGCTTGGCGCCCTGCGCACCAGGCTTTTCAAGGAGATGAATGTCACGATTTATGAGGATAAACTGGCGCAGAGCGGCGGACGTAATCAGGAAGCAAAATAGGGGCAACCCGTTTTGTCTTTACGCCTGTTTTTATTAAACCGGCGTGGTAACTCCTGACATGACCAAGAGAAAGCCGGTTGCCCTTTTTTACGGCCTTGATGAATTCGCTGACCTTCACCCCGACCCGCCGCCCAAAGACATGTATGTCCAGAAGGGAATTCCCCATAAGACGGTTGTCGCCATGTATGCCTCCGGTTACTTCCCCGGCGGCAAAGAGCCCGGAAATTCTGGTCGCTCCCCATTCATCAATTTCTAATCCCCCGTTCTGATAGTGAAGAGTCGGATAAACGATAATAGGCTCGGTGGAAATATCTATGCCATATCGTTTGAACTGTAGATACTTGGCGCTCAGTTCCTTCTCCACTGTCCCTTTGCCCCGCAGCAGGTCAATCATCGGGGTATCCAGCCAGACTCCATAGTGGCCGGTTGGAGCCACAACTCCACTGTTTTTCTCTGTACATTCCCGGATAATACATGAGGAGGCAATGTCCCGGGGTTCGAGAGGATGGGCAAATTCCCTGCCGTGCGCGTTTATAAACTGCGCGCCAAGGGTGCGCACTTTCTCTGTAATGAGCAGGCCGAAGTTCTGTTCCGGAAATACCGTGCCTGTAGGGTGGTATTGTGCGTAACGCATATTGACCAGCGGCACGCCTGCACGATAGGCCAGCGCTAACCCATCGCCGGTTGCCCCATAGTGGTTGGTTGTGGGAAACCCCTGAATATGGAGGCGGCCAAAACCACCGGTGGCCATAATAACTGCCTTGGCCTTGACCACACTGTACTCACTGGTTTCAAGATTATAGAGTACGGCTCCGCTTACGGCCTTTGTCTCGTCAATGAGCAGTTCAACGGCCGGCGAGAATTCCAGTACCTGTATTTCCTCCGGGTGATTGCGTATTTCATCCCTCTGAACACGCATTATCTCGGCCCCGATCATATCCGCGGAAGAGTGCATACGCCTCCGGCAGATACCCCCGCCTTTAAGCTCGATCATATTACCCTCGTTATCCTTATCAAACATAACGCCCAAATCTTCCAGCCATTGGATGATAAGCGGGGCATCCATGGTCAGGGCCTTTACCAGCCGGGGGTTATTGGTAAAATGGCCACCGCCCATGGTATCCAGGTAATGGTAGTATGGCGAGTCAGCCGGCCGGTCTGCCGCCTGTATTCCACCTTCGGCCATAATGGTGTTTGAGTCACCATGGCGAAGCTTTGTGGCAATAACGACCCGTAGGCCGTTCTGACGGGCGAAGAGGGCGGCTACCGCACCCGCGCCGCCACCACCGAGGATCAGGACGTCAGTCTCGTAATCAGGTTTTTTCAGCCGGTCATCGAAGGCATCCGGATCGATCCGGCTATATGATTCCAGGAGGTCGGCTACTTCATCAGCCAGAATTTCGCCTTTATTGGCGCCGACCTTGAGTCTGCGGCGTCCACCCGGCCTGTAGTCCGGGTGGTAAGACTTGAGCACTTTTTCGCCTTCTTCCCGGGTTAGCCTGGGGAAATGTTGGTTGGCCTTTACCCGCGCCAGGCGCTCAGGTCTCGTTTTTTCTACTGCCCGGATAAATTTTTTCAGCTCCGGGGGATAACCGCTGGCCTGCCCTTCTGCCATTTTGGACTCCTTTGTCAGCATACCGTATTGTCAAAAGATTAACCACAGAGGACACAGAGAAACAATAAAGTATTAATAAGTTCAAAATTCAAAGCTCAAAGTTCAAATCAATGACAAATCCCAAAGCTCAAATGGTCCGCCGGAGGCGGATGACATTTGTCATTTGAACTTTATTTGAACTTTGGATTTTGACATTTGGAATTTGCGCAAAGCGCTTTCTTAGTAATGTCAGTGGTCAGTTGCAACGGACAACAGACAACAATCAACCGACATCACCGTTTAATCTAATATCAGATATTTCGTTTCTTCCGGCTGCCAGTCCGGGTTTTCATAGGACTCCGGCTCCCATTCCCGCCGGGCGTAGCGTTGTTTCAATTCATCGTTACTCAAAGACATGATCTCGTCCATCATGGAATCAAATTTTCCTTCTTTTATCTGCTTAACCCGTTGTTCCAGGTGCCTGGCTCGCGGCTGGAGGTAACGGCCATAGAGCCGGCGGGCCAGCATGGCCATGTGGAATTGCTGCAACTCGGCGGGACAACGGAGGGCGCAGATACCGCACATGGTGCAGCTATGCGAAAGGCGGGCGCACCCGGCGATATCGCCTTTGAGGAGGGCCTGCACATAGTCCATCACACTGATACCCATGGGGCAGGCCTTGCTGCAGGTATTGCAGGCCAGACACCGGTAGAGATCAGGATAAATCCGGCCAATGCCGTTTATGTCCGGTGTGAGTTTTTCAATATCGTATATGGCCTTGTTTGCCGGGACAAACGGTATCTGTGCCAGGTACATATCCGGGGCCACCACGGTCTGGCAGGCCAATCCGAATTTGAGACGATGATCCCCGGAGAGACGATAGACCGTGGCACAGGCCCCACAGATACCGCCACGGCATCCGCAGCCCCGGATATGCCGGTAGCCTGCGTATTCCATAGCCGTAAGGATAGTTAAGGTCTCAGGCACCTCATACTTTTTACCCATTATGTATATCGGGATCATCCGGGTCTCTGAAGACTTTTTACCGGACGCTTTCCCCCTGGCTTTAGTAGCCATGATCTCTACACTGCCTCCTCTTCCTGCATTTTCTTGCCGTAGTCATAGCCTGTTTCAAAGGCGCGCAGATTGAGTTCTTCCGTCCCTTTGGGGATTGAACCCTTCAAGGCCTTCTGCATAGCCGTTAAACTGATGTGTGGAACAAGCGCCGTAAAAAAGCCGAGGATGACGATGTTGGCCACTACCTTTTGTCCTATTTCCTCGGCCAGCCGCGTGGCCGGTATGGCCTGTACCTGGACGGAATCAGGCAGGTCTTTGGGCCTTACCAAGTCTTTATCTATGATGAGACGGCTTCCCGGCCGCACGTCCTTCTGGTATTTGTTGTAGGCCCCCTGGGCCATAACAACCATTATATCCGGCTCTGTAACGTAGGGCGCATGGATCTTGTCCGAGGCGATGATTATACTGGAAGCCGATGCCCCGCCACGCGCCTCCGGGCTGTATTCCTGGGTATAGACGGCCTGGTTGTGGTCAAAAATTGCGGCAGCCCGGCCCATGATAAGACCGCAGAGCCCTATACCTTGGCCACCCAGACCGGCCAGCTTGATCTGTACGGGGCGCTGGATTATGGGTCTTTCCGCAGGAACTTCCGCTGGTTTCCCGGGAGCCTTGGCTGCTGCGGGTTTCACCGGCGCTTCCTCCAGCGGCACCCGTCCGTCCCCCCGGAAGTCATAGACCTTGACCTTGGCGGATATTACCTCTCTGAGGGCCGTCAGGTACGAAGGCCGTTCCAGGTCCACGAACTTACCACACAGGATGGGTGAATCCAGTTCTATATCCGCCTTTGCGATGTCGGGTTGGGACTCGAGGACGGCCTGCTCCAGAAAACGCTGGAGGAGCTTGATCTCGCGCATCTTGTTCCGGCGCCCAAAATTGGTCGGGCAGGGAGCAATAACCTCCAGGAAAGAAAAACCATCCTTTTTCAGCATTTCGCCCATGGCGATCTTCATATAATGAGGATGGGCGGATGTCCAGCGGGCCACATAAGGCGCGCCGCAGGCCGCTATCAGATGGATGAGGTTAAATGGCCTTTCCGGGTTACCGTAACCGGTCGTTGTAGTCCGGGCCAGCCGGGGAGTGGTTGGGCCGCCCTGGCCGCCGGTCATGCCGTAGTTGAAGTTATTAACGCAGATCACCTTTATGTCCACATTGCGGCGGGCTGCGTGGATAAGGTGGTTGCCGCCGATAGCGGCCAGATCGCCATCTCCGCTGAAGACGATGACCGTCAGATCCGGGTTGGCCAGTTTCAGCCCGGTGGCATAAGGAATAGCGCGGCCATGGGTGGTGTGAAAACCGTCTAAGTTGAGATAACCGGCGGCGCGGCCGGTGCAGCCGATACCGGAGACGACCGCCACTTTTTTAAGGTCCAGGCCGGAACTCCCTAAGGCATCCATCAGGGCCGAAAGCACCGATCCCAGGCCGCAGCCGGGGCACCAGATATGTGGGATCCTCTCTTTACGCAGGAGCAGATCCTTGGGATGGTCTAAAGTCTGTGGTTCGATCATGACGCTATCTCCTCAACGGCCTCAAAGACTTTTTTGGGGTCATGGACCGTTCCGCCGCCATGTCCAACGAGGCGCGTTATACATTTACCGGCAGCGCAACGCTCTACCTCCAAAGCGATCTGGCCGTAGTTGATTTCCACGGTGAGAAAGGCCTTGATGCGGCCGGCCAGCTCTCGTACCCGTTTTTCCGGGAAGGGCCAGATTACTTCTAATCGGAGCAGGCCAAGATTCAGGCCCTTCTCACGGGCCATTTCCCGAACGGCGCGGCATATCCGGGTGGAGATGCCATAAGAGACAAGGACAATCTCAGCCCCCTCCACGCCGGTTTCTTCCCATGCCGCAATCTTGTCGGAATTGAGGCGGATCTTTTGCACGAGACGGGATACCAGCTTTTCCTGCGCCTCCCATTCTATCGCCGGGTAGCCCCGTTCATCATGGGTAAGGCCGGTGACATGAACGGCATATCCCTGTCCGGCCACGGGCATCTCCGGGATGAGATCCTTTTTAGACTTAAATATCTTAAATTTGCCGGGGGGTTCGCTCGGCCCCCGTCTGTTCGCCACCTTTATATCCTTTTTCTCAGGGATGACCACGCGCTCGCGCATGTGTCCCACTACTTCGTCCATGAGCAGGATTACCGGTACGCGCCAAGTCTCCGCCAGGTTAAAGGCCCTTATGGTGTAGTCGAAGGCCTCCTGCGGTGAGGAAGGAGAAAGGGCTATAATCTCGTAGTCGCCGTGGCTTCCCCATCTGGCCTGCATGACGTCGGCCTGTCCAACCAGGGTGGGAAGGCCGGTGGAAGGCCCGCCGCGCATAACGTTGACCACGACGCAGGGTGTTTCCGTCATTACCCCGAGACCGATATTTTCCAGCATGAGGCTGATGCCCGGCCCGGAGGTGGCGGTCATACTCTTGGCCCCGGCCCAGGATGCGCCCAGTATGGCGGCCATAGAGGCGATCTCGTCTTCCATCTGGATATAGACTCCCCCTACCTGGGGAAGGCGGATGGACATCCGTTCCGCTATCTCACTGGATGGCGTGATGGGATAACCGGCGAAGAAACGGCAACCGGCGGCCAGCGCCCCGGCCGCGCAGGCCTCATTCCCGGTCAGAAAATAAGTCCCTGTAAGTACATCCTTCCCCATGTTATCCCTGCTCCTTTTTGCGTATTAAAATTAACCACAGAGCACACAGAGAAAATAAGAATATCAATAAATGAGAAAAGATCGAATATCTCTCCTCTGTGGCCTCCTAACCAGACATCAGCTCTCAGCAGTCAGCCATTAAACGTCTGGCGCGAGATGTTAGACATCCCTTGTCTCTTGTTTTTCTTCTCCCTTCTCTATCCTCTCACTTTCCCCGACTTCTGACTCCTGTCTCCTCACTTACTTCCTCTGCGTACTTTGCGGCTTTGCGGTGAGTTCTGGTTCTGTAGTCACATAGATAGCGAAATCCGGGCATACCTCTTCGCAGAAACGGCAGGATATGCAATATTTCTCTTCTGTCTCTTCGATCACCGGATAACGGTAGCCTTTGAAGTTGTAGTCCGTTGACCAGGCCAGGACCTTATTCGGACAGTACTCAAGGCAGAGGCCACAGCCCTTGCAGCGTTCGGAAATGATCTGCACCTTGCCGCGGGGGACCTGATATTGATCCAGATTGAATAATTTGCGTTTTACCGGGTCCATCAGACCATCTCCTCCAGTTGGGCAAATATCTGTCTGAAAGAAGAACCCTTAAGGGTTATGGCCCCGGAAAGGCAACCGGCCGCGCACAGGCCGCACCCTTTACACAAGACGGGGTTGATACCGGCCACCATTGCGCCGGTCTTTTCTGACGGAGACATCGTTACCGCGCCGAAGGGACAGATGGAGGCGCAAAGCCCGCAACCGCGGCAGAGTCCTTCTTCCACCCCGGATACCGTGGGCTCGAGTCTTATAAAATCATTGGCCAGGAGAGACAGGGCCTTGCCCGCCGCACCGGTGGCCTGGGAAACGGTGTCGGTAATATCCTTGGCAAACTGCGCTGCTCCGGCCAGAAATATGCCATCAGTATTGCTTTCCAGCGGTCCTAATTTGGGGTGCGCCTCGCTAAAAAATCCGCCGAGGTCGCTGGCTATGTGTAAGGTACGGGCCAGCTTCTGACTGCCGGACGACGGGATAACAGCCATGGCCAGCACTACCAGATCGGCCTCGATCTCTACCTGACGGCCGGACAGGGTGTCTGCTCCCCAGACCACTATTTTATCGCCGGACTTAAAGATCTTTGAGACCTTACCCCGCAGATAGAGAATTCTTTCCTCGCTCATGACCTTTTGCACAAATTCTTCGTGTCCCTTTCCGGCGGCACGGATATCGATATAAAATACGTAGGCCTGACCGTCCGGCACTGCATGCTTATACAGCAAGGCTTGCTTGGCCGTGTACATGCAGCAGACCTTTGAACAGTAGGGGACTCCGTGTTCAGGGTCGCGCGAACCCGCACACTGGACAAAGACCACGTTTTGGGGGATGCGGCCGTCGGAAGGCCGGCGCACCACGCCCCCGGTGGGGCCGGAGGCCGAGAGCATGCGTTCGAATTGCAGGCCGTCGATCACATCTTCATACCCATCGCCTCCGTATTCGCCGATATGGGCCACGGGCATCAGTTCATAGCCGGTGGACAGGATGATGGCCCCCACCTCGAAGGTTATTTCCCGGGGCTCCATGAGGAAATTTATGGCCCTGGCCTCGCAGCTCTTATAGCAGTTCTCACAGATAATTAATTTATCGGTGTTGAGGCAGGCGTCCCAGTCAATGGTATAGACCGCGGGCACGGCCTGCGGAAAGGGCAGATAAACGGCCTTTCGGGCCCCCAGCCCCTGGTCGAATTCATTGGGTACGACCACCGGGCAGGTTGGCACACAGTCGCCGCAACCGGTGCAGAGCGTCTCATCCACGTAGCGGGGCCTCAGCCGCACGGTGACCTGGAACTGGCCGATGTTACCTTCGACGCGGGTTGCCTCGGCATAACTGAAAAGATGGACGTACTCGTTCTGGCTTACCTCTACCATCCTGGGCGTAAGGATACAGGAGGAACAATCAAGCGTGGGAAAGGTCTCTCCCAACTGGGCCATGTGTCCCCCCAGAGATGGCGATTTCTCCACGAGATAGACCTCGTGGCCGCTGTTGGCTATATCCAGGGCGGCCTGTATGCCGGCGACGCCGCCCCCGATCACGAGCACCCTTTTAGTTACTGGGCTCTGGAAAGGCTCCAGCGGTTCGGCATAGCGCAGTCGGCCCAGACTTCCTTTGATGATAGAAAAGGCCTTCTCTGTGCCTTCCGCCCCGTCTATATGCACCCAGCTACAGTGCTCCCGTATGTTGGCCATATCCAATAGATAAGGGTTCAGGCCGGCCCGCTGTGCGGTTTGCGCAAAGGTTTTCCCGTGGAGCCTGGGGCTGCAGGCGGCAACCAGCGCCCCGTCCAGACGGTGTTCGCGGATGTCATCGGCAATCATGGTCTGGCCGGGCTTGCTGCATAGATAGAGGTAGTCTTTGGCCAGAACTACATCGGGCAGGGTTGACACCTTTTCCCTTAAGGCCTCTATATTCACGGTGCGGGCGATATTCTTTCCGCAGTGACATATAAAAACGCCGAGGCGGGTCATTTTACGGCCTCCCGTCCCGGTTCCGCGTCCCGTGGAATTGCCTCTACCTCTGTTTTATAATCCAATTCCATAGCCTGGGCCATAATTTCGGTAAAATACACAATGGGCATGGCCTTTAGACCGGGATGTGTTGATCGCACCATGCCTTGCAATGCGGACA
Source organism: Thermodesulfobacteriota bacterium (assembly GCA_031082315.1). NCBI lineage: Bacteria > Pseudomonadati > Thermodesulfobacteriota > Thermodesulfobacteriota bacterium. The sequence continues at coordinate 124,257 of JAVHLC010000004.1, read as the reverse complement.
GGTTATAGTGACAGAGGGGACAGCTTACGGCTATCATATCCGCGCCTTCGGACTGCGCGGAACTGATTATCCGGCAGGCCCGCCGGGCTACGGCCTCCGGATGCATGGCAGTCTGGTAAGCGCCGCAGCATTCGTTATTAAGAGGGAAATCTATTACCTTCGCCCCGAGCGCCGAGAGGAAGGGTGTTAATATCTCCGGTTTCTCGGGATCGTCGATAGCCATCTCTTTTGGCCGGAGAAGCAGGCACCCGTAATAGGGGGCCACGGCCAAGCTATCCAGGGGACGTACCACCAGGTCTTTGACCTGTTCCGGTTTTATCTTTTCCCGCAGGAATTCAAGGAAGTGATAAATCTTTACCCGGCCGCTGTAGCCGGGCTTCAGACAGAGGAAGTCATTGATGGCCGCAAGACCATTATTTTTTGAAGTAAAAAGGTTGTTTGTCCGCTTAAGGGTGTTATAGCACATGGAACAGAGGGTCATTATCTCAGAAAAGCCTTCTTCCTCTGCCCGGATGAGGTTGTGAACGGAAGCCAGCCTGGGCATGAGATTTACGGCATCAAGGGAGTAAACCGTACCGCAGCAGTTCCAGCGGCCTAGCTCGGCCACTTCGATGCCCAGGGCCCCGGCTACGGCCAGGGCGGAGGACTCAAAGTCACGGGCGTCGGTTTTTAATGTACATCCGGGGAAATATCCTACACGTAAACCTTCAGGCAAGAAAGGTTATCTCCTGACTACACATTAAATTTTCGGAAATGGCTGACGAGGGCGATCTGAGGCAGAGTCCCGGTATCCTCACAGGATGGTTGCTCTGTGATGGGCTTGCCGTCCATCATTTGCAGTGTACGCACTGCCTCCATGATCCTCGCTATATCTATCCCCTTGGGGCAGCGCACCGAACAGGCAAAGCAGGAGGAACAAAACCATACCGCGCGGCAGGACATAAGGACAGGCCCATTATTCAATTGCGCTTCCCTGATGACCCGGTTGGGCAGAAGGTCCATGGATTCAGCCATGGGACAGCCGGAGGAACATTTGCCGCACTGGTAGCAGGCAAAGAGTTTCTGCCCGCTGAGCGCCTCTATTTTCTGCGCAAAGAGTGACTGTGGATGTGAGTTGCCCAGGATAATCTTCACGGCATTTCCTATACACAAACTTTATTTGATTAACAAATCGACTGTCCCTTGTCAATGATAAGAATGCTTAGGACTTTCCTCAAAGAATCTCAGCAGATTATTTCAACGTGTTAATTTTTATCCAATTTTTGCATTCTAGAAATGGAAGCCGTCATCCCTTCGCTTCACGGCCTGCGCAGTGACCCTTTCGGGACTCGCAGGCGGGGAAGGCTTGCCCCGTCCAGCCTCTAAAGGGCTGGTTTTCCCCTTCCTGCTCGCCCTCGAAGGGTGCCCCACTGCTCCGGCAAGTTACGCTCAGGAACAATGGTTTCCATAAAAATGTGGGGAAAGTCCACTAACCTTTAGGTTTCGTTATTTGCTGAAAGCTGACCGCTGATAGCTGAATGCTTATTGTAGCGTCAAAATTATGACTATTTCCCCTACCACAAGGCCGTATTTCCACGTCATTTGCCCCTGCCGGGTTATCACCAGCTTGCCTAACTCATTGAGATCATGCATATTTGTCTATCTTATATCCTCTGGCACACAAGTTGCTAAACTTAGGGCCAAAGTTCTTTTCAGACAGGGGATAGATTGGCTAAAAAATATTGCATCTGGGTTGTAAGTCCACCTGGTTATGTTCACAGTCAAGCATTTGACTATTTAGCGCTTAGTCTGAATTGCGCTTTTCGTGAGCTTGGGTATCAAGCCCCAATCGTTCGGGATATCGCAAATATTACAGACTATCCGGTTATCATAGGCAGCAATTTGCTTCCATCTCTTGGTAATATTCATATTCCGGACACCTCGATTATTTATAATTTAGAACAAATTCTGCTTGGATCACCATGGATAAATGAAAAATATCTTGATTTTCTCCGCTCTTATGATGTGTGGGACTATAGTAGGCGAAATATTGATGAATTGAAAAAGCTGGGTATAACAAATGTAAAATATTGTGGGATTGGTTATGTTCCGGAATTGACGCAAATGCGCCCATCTAATAATGAAGATATAGATATTCTATGGTACGGCTCACTTAATGAACGCAGAATATATATCTTAGAAAAACTCCGGGATATGGGTTTAAATGTATGTTCTCTCTTTGGTGTATATGGTGATGCGCGTGACCAATATATAGCAAGATCTAAAATTGTTTTGAATATCCATTTTTATGAATCAAAAGTATTGGAAATCGGTCGTATATACTATCTCTTGGCAAATAAGCGTTTTGTGGTTTCTGAAAAGGGTAACGATGAAGAATTGGAAGGACCATTGAAGGGGGGTCTTGTGTTTGCGCCTTATGATAATATTATCAGCGCTTGTGTATCATACTTGAAAGAAGACCACTTAAGGGCTGAAATAGCAGAAAGAGGATTTTCTCTGATAAAGGGCCTAAGTCAAGTGGAGTTCTTGAAAGATGTTTTGAATAGTCAAGGTTGATTTATGATGCAAAGGATAAGAAATGATCCAGGTATTTAAACCCTCTTATGATCAGAAAGAAGTCGAAGCAGTGGCCGAAGTTATCCTGTCCGGATGGGTAGGGTTAGGACCCAAGACCGCCCGATTCGAGGAGGAATTTGCCAGGTTCAGTCATGTAAAATATTGCGTGGGATTGAATTCGTGTACTGCGGCATTGGATATGGCATTGAAACTCTTAGGCGTAAACCATGGTGATGAAGTTATTGTGCCTACAATGACTTTTGTATCAACAGCTCATTGCGTCGTTTACAATCTCGCCACACCAATATTTGCCGATATCGATGAGGCTACATTAAATATTGATATTGACGATGTTGCTCGTAAAATTTCGCCGCGAACCAAGGCTATTATTCCTGTCCATTACGGCGGAAGGCCGGTTGATTTGGATAAACTCAAAAGTGTTTCGGGGAATATCCCTATTATTGAAGACTGTGCTCACGCATGCGGATCAAAGTACAAAGGAGTCCCCGTAGGTGGGATTGGTTTCATGGGCTGTTTTAGTTTTCATGCGGTGAAAAATTTAGCAATGGGCGAAGGCGGCGCCCTGACACTTAATAATGAAGAGATGGTGTTACGAGCAAAAAGGCTCAGATGGCTTGGAATAGATAGGGGAACTTGGGATAGGACAAAACTCGATAGAAGCTACTGGTGGGAGTATAACGTAGATGAAATCGGCCTGAAATCACATTTAAACGATATTTTAGCGGCCATAGGCCTCGTTCAGTTGGGAAAACTGGAAAAAGCGAATGAGAGACGCAGGCAAATCGTTAAGTTATATCGGGAAGGACTTACAGATTTGTTTCAAATTGAACTTCCACCTGAGGATGGCGGTGATTTCATTTCCTCATGGCACTTATTCGGAATCAAAGCCGAAAATCGAGATGAACTGAGCGTATTCCTGCGTGATAAACAAATAAATACAGGAGTACATTATAAACCCATTCATTTCTATCGTTGTTATGGAAATCGGCCCATACTTCCTAATGCGGAAAAAGTCTTTCCAAGGATCTTAACACTACCATTATACCCTGATTTATCCGATAACAATGTATCTTACATCATCGATTCTATAAGAACCTTCTATCAAAAATGACATCAATTGATGTAATCCGCGATCTAAAAAATAATTTTGATCCTATGGGTTGCCTAAAAATTGAGGTTCCAGATGGTTTAATGTGCCACTTAAGGCCCGTTCGGATCACTATTGAAGATGCTGCGAAAATTTCAAAATGGCGCCGTGATAATTATGATTCTTTTTTTACCTCGATAAAACCCTCTGAAAAAGATGTCCTGGCCTGGTTAAAGGGTTATCAACATGATTATAGCGACATTATATTTTTTATCGATATACCTTCCGCTTTTTCTGTCGGGCAAATGGCCTTATATCATATTAATCTTGACAAACGAACTGCGGAATTCGGGAGGATAATACGAGGTGAAAAGGGATCACCAAAGGAAATAATGACCTTTGCGGCCAAAACGCTTCTGGAATGGGCCTTCCAGGAACTCGGGTTAGAGCAAATCAATCTTGAGGTTTTTTCCGACAATAAACCGGCTGTTTCTTTATATCAGCGTCTGGGATTTCAGATAGTAAATACGATTTTGTTTACGAAAATAATAAATGAGTCAGGTATCGAACAGTGGGTGCGGGTAACTGAAAAGAAAAGAAATAATGCCTTGCCAGAACAACAATATCGTCAGGTTACTATTATGGTTCTTTATAATATAATAAAAGATAAGTCACAATAGCCTGATGCGGCCGAGCCAATGAGAGAGGCCTCTTAAGCTCCTATGGCAACTTTAAATATTCCAGGCGTATGTTTTCTTACTTCATCTGTTCCGTTAGAGTTTGATACAGATGGCTGCACGACGTCGATTCAGCCCTCGGCTCACCATGATTTTGATCCGGAGCGTGTGTTGGTTTTGACAGATATGCATGTCAAGCTTTTTGGCTTGCGGTCTATCCCCGGGGTTTCGCTCTATAACTCAATAGGGGCTCCTGAGAACATTAAATTTCCCCAAATCTATGATGGTACCCAGTACCTTGGGGGTAAGCGAGTTTTGATTCTCATGCTGAACGGCTGGGGTGATATGATCCTGATCCAGCCTGCATTAAGGGCCTTATACAAAACGACTATCGCGAAGGGCGATCCCCCGTATATCACCCTGGGCTGCAATTGGATTCGTAACTTTCCTTATCCCGGGGTGCCTTATGTGACCGACGTGCGGCCGAATATCTTGAGCCTGCGAGAATTAAGTGTGTTTGATTTTCTTGTCAGTTTTATTCCGGTAAACTACCAGAGGTCTCTGCACAAATCGATGAAGGACTCATGCCTTGAGATACTTAAACTGAATCCACATGAAAGGATCGATTTACCTTATATTAGACCTGATACCGAGAGGGTAGAAAAGGTTAAGCCTGTACTGGACCAGATTCGAAAGGAAACGGGCAAAAAGCTGCTTTGCCTTAATTGGAAATCGAGATTTCAACATAAGAATGCCTCGCCGGTCCTTTTTGCCAGGATAGCGAGCAAACTACAGGATAGATACCAGGCCTTGCTTATTAAGGATAAAGAGGCTTCAAGGCTTATGCAAAAAGAAATTGATGCCTCAAGCGCGCCGATAATAAATCTTTCACATCTTGTTCACGACTACCATGACACGGTTGCGGCTCTGTCATTGATCGATGCCTTCATATCTGTTGATACCGGTATTGTTCATGCGGCGGGGGCTATGGGCATACCCGGCATAGCCCTTTTCGGGCCATTTCCCCCGGAAACGCATGTAGCCGATTATCCTTCTGTCGTTGGCATCAGGGCGACGTACGAGGGCAAAACGTGTAAGGGCCCTTGTTTGGAAACACACCGCGGCTGCAAGGAGGTTGATTTTACCCCGACCGAAGTGAGTCCTTGTTTTGAGGCGTTGCGGCTGGACGAAGTGGTTGAGGCATTTAATAAGCAGTTGACCGTGTATTATCCGGTCGGTCAACGGTGAACGGTGAACGATCAATAGCGGTCAACGGTGAACGAATATTGTCGGAGGCAATAGATGCGTATCCTGGTTGTTGGGGCAATTTATGGCGGTACCGTACCCATGGGACGGGCCATTTATCAGGCTTTTAATGAAATCAAGCTTGAGGCCGATTTTCTTGATTATGCAGACCTTCAGAAAGAACTGCTGGAGATAAGAAGCGTACGGGATGAGCAGAAATCATATCAGTTTTATTTGAAAGTTAGAATAAGGCTATTGGAAAGGGTTAGTAATTTCAAACCCGATGTCATTTTCGGCGTTGCCCAGTCTCCCCTTAACGATTCCGAAATCTTGCGGGAATTCAAAAAGGCGGGCATACGGCTGTGCTACTGGTTTATGGAAGACTATCGTATTTTTGAGTACTGGAGGGCCATAGCACCCCATTTTGATCACTTTTTCACAATACAAAAAGAAACCTTTTGGGACCAGTTAAACCAGATCGGCTGCAATAACTATTATTACTTGCCTGCTGCGTTCGACTCCAATTTGGAATGTCCGGTCCGCGAAAAGAAGCCAAAAATATCCGTTTCTTTTGTGGGGGCCCCATATCCAAATCGCATTCATTTTTTTGGTAAGCTGCGAAGGACGGACTTTCAGATATATGGCGAAGGATGGAACAAACATCCTAACTCATCGGTGGTTGTTGGCGATCGTAGGATCACGGAATGTGAAGCGCGGGATATATATCAACGTTCGGTCATAAATATTAATCTGCATTCATCCCCGTTTCCGCACACATTTGAGGGAGGGGACTTTTTAAATCCGAGAACATTTGAATTAGCCGGACTGGGTGCTTTTCAGCTGACCGACATGCGAAAGCCTCTGACACTTCATTTTGATCCGGCGGAAGAGGTGGTTTCCTTGAACACCTGGGAGGATATGGAACGGGCCATAGACTATTTTCTTGAGCATGAAGCTGAGCGCGAGGCAATTGTAGAAAGGGCTCAGGAGCTTGTGTTAAAAAAGCATACATATAAACACCGCGCAGAGGAAGTTTTGAGTGTTTTATCATAAGAGACTGTTCGTAACAATTTAGCGTTTTGAAAATACATGATAAAAAGTGCAAAGAAACATATCAAATCAGGAAATCAGGAAGAAGAGAGTTTGAAAGAATTCAGGAAGACGTTTTAATCAGGAATTCAGGAAACCAGGAAAATAAGGCTGATAATCAGGAACTCATGAACTCAGGAAAAATGCTGTTCCATTCCTGATTTTTTGATTTCCAGATTCATTCATATAAATTGTTACCAGGAAAGTATTTTTGAGAAATTGATTTTCAGCAGTTCGGCTTCTGGTTGCTCTGTTCTTTCATGAGTTCGTGAGTTCCAGATTGATAGCCCTTTCTGAATGTAGGACTGTTTAACACCCAAGGTGTTCTTGATATTATTATTTTCTCTGCCTACGGCAGACCGTAGGTCTATGTGCTCTGTGGTTAATCTTTTGACGATACGGGAAGCCCGGAAAGGGGATTTATATGGACGATGGAAAAATTTTGATAATCCATCTCAGTCGTCTGGGTGACATGGTTCAGAGTCTTCCAGCATTAAAGTTATTGAAAGAGGAGCAGCCTCACAGCGTAATCACTTATCTTGGCATTGAGGATTTTTGCCATATTCTTTCTGATGTTCCGTGGATCGATAATTTAGTGACACTTCCGTGGCAGGAGATCGGTTCTATTGTGGGGGAGTTAAGCGAAGGAAGTCTGGATGCGCTCGACCAATTATGGAACAGGGTTCCTGAGTTGGCCGAAGAATATGACCTATTAGTCAATTTGACCCATAATTGGGGCAGCAGTTACTTGTCCGGGAGGGTGAGGGCCAGGCAGAAGAGAGGCAGGATATTTTCGGACAAAGATGAGATTGTCGTTTCCGGCAAATGGGGAAAATATCTTTTTGCTATGACAAGAAATCAGAAAGACAACTTACTAAATTTAGTTGATATTTACATGGGAATGGCTGGTGTAAAAAACAGGCCGGCAGGGCAGTTTTTGCCTACTGATCCGGCGTTAGATCAAAAATGCGCCTCTCAACTATCCGATCTCGGAGTTCGAGGTGGAAAGTTATCCATTGGTTTTCAGCTTGGAGCAAGCAAGCCCAACAGGGCGTGGCCGTTGAAAAATTTTATCAAATTGGGAGAACTCCTTTTCCAGCACCTGGATGCACAAATCGTTCTTTTCGGATCTGAAAGAGACCTGACTCTTGCCGATAGATTCCATGAACAGGCGACCTATCCCTTTACAAGCCTTATCGGGAAGACGAGACTTTCGGAACTGGGTTCATTTTTTAAGGGGATCGATCTATTAATAGGTAATGATACAGGTCCGATCCACATCGCGGCTGCGGTGGAAACCAAAGTGGTCGGGATCTTCGTTAGTACGGCCCATTTTGGGGTGACAGGTCCTTATGGGGCCGGACATGTAGCCGTCCAGTCGAATTATCCATGTGCGCCGTGCCTAGGCTCAACGGCGTGTTATTATCCCTTATGCAGAGAAAACATAAAACCTGAAACCGTGGAGCATGGGGTGAGGCTTTGTTTGGGTCTGGATGAGGGGATAGCGGCTTCGGGGCCGGAAGCCAGCCTATACAAATCTTCCTTCCATACCGACGGAACATTGAGATACCGGTTGATCAGCCCCAATACAGACGGCTTTTTGCCCTGGCTGAGGTCGTTCCACTATCTAAAAGCATCAGTCAGCCAAAGCCTCTGGAATGACTGGCTTGGCCTGCGCTCGGACTCTGTTGATGTTGAAGTGAAAGGTAAGGACCCACGGACAGAAGAAATCTTAGCCGCCATTAAAACAGCTTGTTCATCCTATAAAAAGATCTATGAAGACGGAAGGACTTTATGTCAGAAGATAATCGATCAATTTCGAAGGGACAAACCGGATATCCCGCTTGTCCAGGTTATGATCGAATCCTTAAGGCAGATTGAGGAAAGGGTAAGAGATTTAGAATGCCCGCTTTCCATCCTGAAAGAGATGCATGAGTACTATATGGCGGAAATGGAGCCTTGTAATTTCCCTGAGCTCGCGCACAATTTCTTGGAGAAATATACGGCATTAAGGGACATTATAACCAGTTTTGAGATAACGCTTAACAATCGTAATAATTTAGCGTTTTGAAAATGCATGATAAAAAATGCAAAGAAACATATCAAATCAGGAAGAAGAGAGTTTGAAAGAATTCAGGAAGACGTTTTAATCAGGAACTCAGGAACTCATGAAGAAAAATGCATTCCTGATTTCTTGATTTCCAGATTCATTCATATAAGTGGTAACACTTCAGGCATTACAATTCGAAGCCCCGCCTCTGGAGGGGCATCGCATTTACGACAGGCTTTCAAAAATCTAACTTGTTACCAGGAAAGTATTTTTGAGAAATTGATTTTCAACAGTTCGGCTTCTGGTTGCTCTGTTTTTTCATGAGTTCCTGAGTTCCAAATGTAAGAATCTGCAGCATTTCAGGCTTTGTCGTCAATTTTTTGACTTATTTGCCTAGTACCCGGAACAATTTGCCTACCCTCGTTCCTACCCAAAATCCGGTATCCAGTGTAACTAATTGGTTTAATGACAAAAATAAGTGCTGATAACCATGGCACATTGATTGCAAATCCTGAAGTAAATCTAAAAGTTAAATTAAAGTTTCTTCTCCTATGTGCCGAGAACGGTAATAATAGTTGACCGTTATCCGTTAACCGTTGACCGACAATATTCGTTCACCGTTCACTGTTTACCGTTTACCGACCGGATAATAGCACGGTTAACTGCTTTTATTCGGATAACGGTAAACGGTCAACGGTGAACAATCCAACAATGGAGTAAGACTATGGATTACAGGGTACAAGAGGTGAGCAAGAAGTTAGGTGTCCCAACATCTACGATCCGATATTGGGAGTCCGCGTTTCCTGCGTTTGTCAAACCAATAAGGACGAATGGTGGGCAGAGAAGATATTCTGATGAGGATATTGATGCATTGATGCAAATCAAGGAATTGCTTCACGGCAAGAATAGAACAATTGAGCAGGCCAAGGGACTTCTTAAAAAAGGGAATGCCGACATCGGAAAGATAGATTGGGAAAAACAATCTATTCTCTTAACCGGTGGGACGGGGTCTTTTGGAAAACATTTCTGTAAGGTAATGGTCGAAAAGTATAACCCAAAGGTCATAAGAATTTACAGTCGTGATGAGTTAAAACAACACGAGATGCGCCAACAATTTGGCGAGGAGGTTTTAAGGTACTTTATCGGTGATGTAAGAGATGCTGACCGTTTAAAAAGGGCGATGGAGGGAGTAGATATAGTCGTACATGCCGCAGCGCTTAAGCAGGTTCCCTCCTGCGAATATAATCCTTTTGAGGCGGTAAAAACCAATATCTACGGGGCGCAGAATGTCATCGATGCTGCCATCAACACCGGTGTGAAGAAAGTAGTGGCACTGAGTACGGACAAAGCCGTAAACCCGGTCAACCTCTATGGAGCTACCAAACTCTGTGCGGACAAGCTTTTCATCCAGGGAAATTCCTACTCCGGTTCACGGGGTACGCGGTTTTGTTGCGTGCGGTACGGCAATGTTATTGGAAGTAGAGGCAGCGTTATCCCTCTATTCAAAGAGCAGAAAAAGAGCGGAAAGGTAACCATAACGGACAGACGGATGACCAGGTTCTGGATTACGCTCGATCAGGCGATTGAATTGGTTATTAAGGCCCTCTGCCATATGCAGGGAGGGGAAATTTTTGTGCCTAAGATACCAAGTATGAAGATCATGGATTTAGCCAGAGCAGTAGCCCCGGGATGTGAAATCGGATTTATAGGGATAAGGCCGGGCGAGAAACTGCATGAGGCTCTGATTACAGAGGAGGAAGGGCGGAACACTGTTGCCTACGATGGTATGTATATCATCATGCCACGCTATTCATGGTGGGAAAACCGTAATCGTTATGACATCGGTCAGAAGCTGCCGGATGGCTTTGTATACACCAGCGATAAGAATGACGAATGGCTGACGGAGGATCATTTGAGGGAAATCATCTACGACTCCCCAGCGGCGGAAGACGATTCGGCTCACGAATTATTATCCACTATTCATCATTTAAACGAGAAAGTGATCTTGAACATGCTGAATTCCGAAGAAGGGTTAGAAGGGGTTCACCGTTGACCGTAAGACTTTTAGCCGCAGACGCATTTCAAGACTGTCTTGCCACAGAGGACACAGAGAAAATTCAATGACTTCCAAAAAATCAAAAGAAAAAGGCAAGGCAGTTAAGAAAAACCGTCCAGACTGCTACCCGTGGGAAAACGGATTCTGGCTTGAACTACTGATCGCTGTGCCCCTGTGGCAAGATTCTGATTTTGGGAATAAGACATGGCAGATAAACTAACGGAACAGATCATAGCAGCGGCAATAGAAGTCCACCGTATACTTGGACCGGGGCTGCTTGAGTCTATATACGAAGAGGCGCTTTGCCATGAATTCTCACTTCGAAATATCCCTTTTGAGCGGCAGAAAGAAGTTGACGTCGTCTACAAAGGCCGGGTCATTAAGGGACAACGGATTGATTTACTGGTGAATAATGAAGTTGTGGTCGAAATTAAGTCGGTTCGCAGGCTGGAGGATATTTTTACGGCTCAGGTATTGTCGTATCTAAAAAGCACAGGCTTAAAACGGGGCCTGCTTATCAACTTTGGCGAAAGCAAACTGGTCAGCGGTGTGAAAAGGCTGTCCCTATGAACTCTGTGCCCTCTGTGTCCTCTGTGGCAAAGAGTATTGGTGAACGGTCAACGGATAACGGTGAGCGTCCCATTATTCCCTATGGTCGGCAGTCGGTTGATGACGACGACATAGCCGCAGTGGTTGAGACCCTGCGATCAGATTGGCTAACCCAGGGCCCCAGGGTGCGGGAATTTGAGGAGGCTTTTGCCGTCTATGTCGGTTCCAGGTACGCTGTAGCGGTGAACAGTGGGACGGCTGCGCTGCATCTGGCATGTTTAGCCGCCGGCCTTGGTCCGGGAGATGAGGTTATAACCAGCCCGATTACTTTTGTGGCCACGGCCAACTGTGCGCTTTATGTGGGCGCCCGGCCCGCTTTCGTGGATATTGACCCTGCAACCTTCAATCTGGATCCCGGGCGGTTGGAAGCATATCTAAAAAGTCGTCCACCATCAAGAGGTCGGATAACGGACAACGGTGAACGGACAACGTCTACGCCTCGTGCAGTCATCCCTGTCCACTTTGCCGGCCTTCCCTGCGACATGTCTGAAATCCACCGGGTCGCAAAAAAGTTTGATTTAGTCATTATTGAGGACGCCTGCCATGCTCTGGGGGCCAAGTACAGAGTAGGGCGGGAAGAAGACAGCCGATGGATCAGTATCGGGAGTTGTGCTCATTCCGATATGACTGTGTTCAGCTTTCATCCTGTTAAGCATATCACTACGGGTGAAGGTGGTATGGTGACTACCAACGACGCAGCTCTGTATGGGCGCCTGGTCCTCCTCAGAAACCATGGCATTACGCGTAACCCTGAAGAGTTCACCGTTCACGGTTTGCCATCGGAAAGTCGGACAACAGGCAACGGACAACGGTTAACGGATAATGGTGAACGGACAACGGTGAACGGACAACGGGCCATGCCCTCATGGTATTACGAGATGCAGAATCTCGGCTATAACTACCGGATCACCGATATCCAGTGTGCCCTCGGGAGATCTCAACTGAACAAAATAGGGTCTTTCGTGGAACGAAGGCGTTCCATCGCCGGGCAGTATTCACGAATAATAGGAGGGCTCCCCAAATTACGTCATCAGACGGAGCCGGACGGGTGCCAATCTTCCTACCACCTTTATGCCATACGTACGGACGATAAGGCCAGGATGTCGAGAGACGAGGTCATGGCAGAGCTTAAGAGAATGGGCGTGGGCACGCAGGTTCATTACATACCGGTTTACAGACATCCCTTTTACCAGAAGTTGGGATTTAAGGCCGATAGCTGGCCCAATGCCGAGCACTTTTTTCAGCATTGCCTGTCTATCCCCATGTTCCCCGGAATGTCCGAGAAGGATGTGGGGCGCGTGCTGCATGCGCTCGAAAAAATAGGGAATAAGCTGTGAGGTGGAGGACGCTAAGGCACTCCGATTGCGGGTTTCGTGCTGCGATTTACGGCTGCGGATTCCACTGATGACGGACGATGAAAACGTGTGACCGACAAAGACAGACGGGCAACGGTCAACGGTAAACGGAGAACGGTGAACGAATAATATGAGAATTGCTGTAGTCGGCTGTGGTTCTATTGGAAGACGTCATATCAGGAATCTGATTGTTCTGGGTGTACAGAACAAGGACATTATCGGATGCGATGCCGACCCTGAACGGCTTAGTATTGTGAGAGCGGAGAATGGCATTACAGGGTTCTCCAGGTTTCCGGACGTTTTAGCGGCAAGGCCTGACGCAGTCGTTATTGGCACGCCCCCGAGCCTTCATGTTCCCCTAGCTCTGGAGGCTGCGAGAACAGGATGCCATCTTTTTATCGAAAAACCATTGTCGAACAGCTTTGATCAAGTAGCTGATTTGGTAGAAGAGGTGGAGAGGAAACAGCTTATTACCTTAATCGGTACTAACTTCAAATTCCACCCGAGCTTTGTAAAGATGAAAAAAATCCTCGAATCTGGCGTTTTGGGAAGAGTGTTGTCGGTGCGGTGCCAGTTTGGTCAGTACCTGCCCGACTGGCACCCGTGGGAGGACTATCGGAAGACTTACAGCGCCCGGCGGGAGCTTGGCGGTGGTATCCTTTTTGACTCCCACGAGTTTGACTATATGAGCTGGTTCATGGGCGATATAAAAGAGATCTTTTGTATGGCCGGGAAACTGAGCGATCTCGAAATCGATACAGAAGATACCGCCGAGGTGATTCTGAGATTCAGCAGCGGTACTATCGGCGAAATTCATCTCGACTATACGCAGAGACGCTATCAGAGGAACTATGAGTTTTTTGGAGAACAGGGAACGTTGAAATGGGACTTCAACGACCGTGAGGTTCGTCTCTATAAGGCAAAGGAAGAAATGTGGGAGGTATTCCAGGAGCAGAGTGGCTATGACCTGAATATGATGTATGTCGAGGAGATGAAATATTTCTTGGATTGCGTCCGGAACGGGAAGCAAACGATTACGGATATCCATGGTGGGGTGAAAATCCTCCAGGCCATCCTGGCAGCCAAGGAATCGGCGCGTGACGGACAAATAAAGAAGGTGTAGTCCATGACTCAGGAACTCAGGAAAGAAATGAAAAGATGCTTGCCACAGAGCGCACAGAGTTCACAGAGATTTCTTTCTTTTTCCGGCGGAATCCATAGGGCTATCTTGACGGTCAGGGTTCCATTCCGACGCCCTCGCCATGATACTGAATTCCTCTGTGCCCTCTGTGACCTCTGTGGCTAGAAAGGGACTTATATGATCTTGGCTATTATTCAGGCGCGTATGGGGTCCACTAGACTACCGGGCAAGGTTCTTGCAGACATCTGCGGAAAACCCATGCTCTGGCATGTGTGGAACAGGGTGCGGACAGTCCCGTCTGTAGACAAAGCGGTAGTAGCAACTTCAGTAAGCCAGGCCGACGATCCTGTAGTCGATTTCTGTATGAGACACGAAATCGAGTATTTTCGCGGTAACGAGGCGGATGTGCTTGACCGTTTTTATCAGGCTGCAAAGACATTTTGTGCGGATGGGGTGGTCCGTATCACTGCGGACTGCCCGTTGATCGATCCCGGTGTCGTTGACAGGGTGGTTCGTGTCTATCTCGGAGGCGATTACGATTACGTCTCCAATACGCTAAGATACACGTACCCTGATGGCCTGGATACAGAAGTACTTACGTTTGCGGCATTAGAGGCGGCCTGGGGGGAAGCAAGGCGGGCAAGCGAGCGGGAACACGTAACGCCATACGTTCGCACCTCAGGACGGTTTCGACTGATGAATGTTGAAAACGCCGTAGATCTGTCTGCCCGCGGATTTCGATGGAGTGTTGATGAGACGCGTGATCTGGAATTCGTACGTGCCGTCTACGCCAGACTCGGCGGTAACGGCCGGCTCTTTGATCTCTCTGACGTCACGAATCTGCTCGATCAGGAGCCGGATTTAGCGAAAATCAATCAGGGCAGTGTTCGAAACAGCGGATACTATGTTTCCTTGGCGGGAGAGCCTCGTGTTTCCCCGAGAACGAGAGAACTGAAGAACTCCGGTGAGCTAAAGGCAAAAGCTGCGAGACTTATTCCTTCCTGCAGCCAGACCTTCAGCAAGGGGCCCTCGCAGTTTGTGCAGGGAGTCGCGCCGGTTTTCCTCCGGCGGGGTTCTGGTAGCCACGTGTGGGATGTCGATGACAACGAATATATCGACTACCCGATGGCCCTGGGACCAATCATCCTAGGCCACAACTATCCGGCCATAACCGAGGCGGTTAACCGCCAAATGCAGGACGGGACAACATTTTCACTGCCGCATCCGCTGGAAGTGGAAGCAGCAGAAATGCTTGTTGAGATTATTCCCTGCGCCGAAATGGTACGCTTCGGAAAGAACGGATCCGATGCCACCGCAGGGGCTGTCCGTGTTGCACGGGCCTATACCGGTAAGGAGATCGTGGCCTGCTGCGGCTATCATGGTTGGCAGGATTGGTACATAGGGACCACCACAAGGAACAAGGGGGTGCCGAAGGCCGTACAGGAACTGACCGTTGCCTTTGAGTACAACAACATTCCCAGCCTGGAACGGATATTTGACGAGCACAAGGGCCAGGTGGCAGCGGTAATCATGGAGCCGGTTGGAATAATAGAGCCGCGCGACGGGTTCCTGCAACAGGTGCGGGAACTGACGCGGCGCGAAGGGGCATTACTGGTTTTCGACGAGGTGGTTACGGGCTTTCGCCTGGCACTGGGCGGAGCTCAAGAATACTTCGGAGTTGTGCCTGACCTGGCTTGCGTTGGAAAGGCCATGGGCAATGGATACCCGATTGCGGCGGTGGTAGGGCGCCGTGAGATTATGGAGGTTTTTGACGAAATATTCTTTTCCTTTACCTTTGGCGGCGAGACAATTTCTCTGGCGGCAGCGGTGGCTACCATTGCCGAAATCCGTAGGCAGAATGTAATTGGACACCTTTGGGAACAAGGTGCGAAGTTGAAGGACGGATACAATGTGCTGGCACGAGAGTTCGGTGTAGATGCTTTCACAAGATGCATCGGTTTGCCGCCTCGCACGGTTATCACCTACAAGAACGAGAACGGAGAAGAGTCCTTGGTCTTCAAAAGCCTGTTCCAGCAGGAATGCCTGAAGCGAGGGATCCTGTTCTCCGGAGGCCAGAATATCTGTTTTAGCCACAGCGATGCGGATATCGACTATACCTTGCGTGTGTATCGGACGGCGTTGGAGATACTGGCCGAGGCCATCAAATGCGGGGATGTGGCACAGAGGCTCGAAGGCGAACCGGTGCAACCGGTTTTCCGAAAACCATAAGAGTTTAGCCACAGAGGACACAGAGATCACAGCCGCAACTAAATATTTTTTTGCCACAGAGGACACAGAGATCACAGAGGGTTAGAACAAAAGATGGCGGATAAATTAACGGAACAGGTCATAGCCGCGGCGATTGAAGTCCATCGTATCCTGGGGTCTGGTTTACTTGAACATGCATAGCGAGCACATTCCCTGCTGCTTGCAGCGGGGTTAGCGAGCGAATATGATGCATTTTACCTTGCATACGGAGATTCCCCGCAGCAAGCTGCGGGGAGCTTCAATCAATATATGAGGAAGCTTTTTGCCACGAACTATCGCTTAGGAGTATGTTTTTTGAGCGGCAGAAAGAAATTGATGTCATCTATAAGGGCCGGGTGATTAAGGGACAACAGCTCGACTTGCTGGTAAATGGAGAGGTTGTGATTGAAATAAAGTCAGTACGCAGACTTGAAGACGTGTTTACGGCACAATTGCTATCATACTTGAAGAGCACAGGCCTAAAACGTGGCCTACTTATCAACTTTGGCGAAAGTAAACTGATCAGCGGAGTAAAAAGGTTGTCGTTATGAACTCTGTGTGCTCTGTGCCCTCTGTGGCAAAAAATCTTGTTATCCGGGCGGATGCCGGGACCGAAATCGGCACCGGGCATGTGATGCGTTGCCTCGCATTGGCCCAGGCCTGGCAGGACGCAGGGGGGCATCCCATTTTTGCTATGGCCACGGAGGTGCCCAATCTGGAGGGCCGCTTGAAATCGGAAGGTGTCGAGGTTGTTCATCTGGCGGTCAAGCCGGAAAGCGCCGAAGATGCGGCAGCTACGGCAAGTCTGGCGCAAGAGGCAGGGGCGACATGGATAGCCGCGGACGGGTACCGGTTTGACACGCGATACCAGCGAATGGTCAAGGGCTGCGGCGCAAGGCTCCTGATGATGGATGACTATGGCCATGCAGACCGCTATCATGCGGATGTCATTTTGAACCAGAGCGCAAACGGCAATGAAGATTTCTACGAAAAGATAGAGAACTATACCTCCCTTTTGCTCGGACCCCGCTACGCGCTTTTGCGCCGGGAGTTCTTGAAGTGGCAGGGATGGAGTCGGGAAACACCAGAGGTGGGTCGTAAGCTGTTGGTTACTCTAGGCGGTAGCGATCCGAACAATGTCACGCTCAAGGTGCTTAACGCTATACAGACGTCGGATATCAAAAATCTAGAGGTTAAGGTCGTTATCGGGCCGTCTAATCCGCACGAGGCCTCCTTAGCGGAGGCTGTTCACTGTTCACTGGTTACCGTTCACCGTTCTGTGGAAAACATTCCTGAACTCATGGCCTGGGCGGATTTAGCCATTTCAGCCGCGGGAAGTACATGCTGGGAACTGGCATTCATGCGGTTGCCTGCTCTTCTGCTGGTCGTGGCCGACAATCAAAACTGCGTAGCCGATCGGCTGGAGGTGGCTGGAGCAGCGATTAATCTGGGCAGGCAGAGCGCAGTCTCGCCGCCCGATATATCCCGAGCACTCCTTCGGTTGCTCAGGGATCGAGGAGAGCGGGAGGCGATGGCCCGGTCCGGCCGGAATTTGGTCGATGGTGAAGGCGCCGCGAGAGTAGTGAAATGTTTGCAGGGTGGTGGAATGGAACTGCGTCCGGCGTCTGTCGATGATTGCCGGCTTTTGTGGAACTGGGCGAATGATCCGGAGACGCGCGAGGTCTCTTTTTCGCCGGAATCTATCAAATGGGAGGATCACGTTAAGTGGCTGGAGTCAAAACTGGGCGACCCTGACTGCGTTTTTTGGGTGGCGAGCAACGGAGAGGGGACTTCTATCGGACAGGTGCGGTTTGACGTGGACGGCGGCGAAGCGATAATCTCGGTCAGCGTGGACAAAGCGTTTCGAAACAGGGGTTACGGTAACAGGATCATTCGATTGGCCTGCGGAAAAGTATTCGAAACTGCACGGATTGGCTCCATTCATGCATACGTGAAGGAGGGTAATTACGGATCCGCGAAGGCCTTTTCCAAGGCCGGATTCAAGAGGTCCGGGATTTGCATGGTCAAGGGGCAGAAAGCTTTCCATTTCGTCCTGGAGAGACCTCAGTGAACGTATGAACAGCCTGATTGAGATAAACGGTCGCCCTGTTGGAGGGGGATATCCGGTGTATATTGTTGCCGAGTTATCCGCCAACCACCGTCAGGAATTTGACAGGGCGGTTGAACTTGTCAAGGCGGCCAAGGCAGCAGGGGCAGACGCCGTAAAGTTGCAAACCTATACCCCGGACACCATGACCATCTGTTGTGATAACCGTCATTTTCAGATTGGGAAAGGCACCCTGTGGGAAAACCGTAGTCTATACGACCTCTACGACGAAGCCTATATGCCTTGGGAATGGCAGCCCAAGCTGAAAGCAATCGCCGAAGACCTGGGCATGGACTTGTTTTCCGCAGCGTTTGACCACTCGGCTGTGGACTTTCTGGAAGAAATGGGCGTGCCGGTCCATAAAGTGGCATCGTTTGAGATTGTAGATATCCCGCTCATCGAAAAAATGGCCCAAACCGGGAAACCTTTGATCATCTCAACCGGAATGGCGAACCTGGGAGAAATCGAGGAGGCGGTTCAGGCCGCGCGCCGTGCAGGAGCCATGCAGATTGGCCTCCTCAAGTGTACCAGTGCGTACCCGGCACTGCCGGAGGATATGAATTTGCGGACTATTCCACACATGATGACCGCATTTAACGTCCCGGTAGGGTTGTCGGACCACACCCTGGGTATAGCCGTGCCTGTGTCGGCGGTGGCGCTGGGGGCGTGCATTGTAGAGAAACACTTCACTCTGTCGCGGGCTGTTCCTGGTCCCGATTCTGTCTTTTCCCTGGAACCGCATGAATTTGCGGCGATGGTGGAGGCGATCCGCACATCCGAAAAGGCCCTCGGAACGGTAAACTATGGTACGAGCAGTGAGGAATCCAGAAGTCTCATGTTCAGGCGATCCCTTTTTGTCGTGCAGGACATGAAGGCCGGCGAGGTATTTAGTGCGGAGAATGTTCGGTCTATCCGGCCCGGATATGGTCTGCCGCCCAAATTTTTGAAAGAAGTTCTAGGCCGCCGGGCATCAAAAGATATTAAAAAAGGCACACCGGTTGACCGGAGTTTAATGACAGTTTGAACATGCATAGCGAGCGCATACGATGCATTTTACCTTACATACGGAGATTCCCCGCTTGCTGCGGGGAGCTTCAATTATCGTAACAACTTAGCGTTTTGAAAATGCATGATAAAAAGTGCAAAGAAACATATCAAATCTGGAAATCAGGAACTCAGGAAAGCATTTTTGAGAAATCGATTTTCAGCAGTTCGGCTTCTGGTTACTCTGTTTTTCATGAGTTCATGAGTTCCAAATTGAAGTGAGATTTTTGTATCTTATTTTCATGAGGTTGTGAGTTCCAGATTAATAGCCTTTTCTGAATGTAGGACTGTTTCAAACACCTAAAGTGTTACGAATTATCTAATTGGAGGTGCATACAATGAATGACCTCAGGCGTTGCACTAAATGCGTTCTTCCTGAGACTCACGAAACCATTGTTTTCGACGGAGAAGGTGTTTGCAACATTTGCCGTCAGCACGAATACAAACAAACCGCTATTGACTGGGAAACCCAAAAAAGAGAACTTGACACAATTGTCGCGACTTATCGAGACAAGTATGACTATGACTGCATTGTACCTTTCAGCGGCGGTAAGGACAGCACCTGGACGCTTTACTATCTGGTAAAAGAGTATGGCATCAAACCTCTCGTAGTCCGTTTCGACCATGGTTTTTTGCGTCCCAATCTGCTTGAAAATACTATTCGCACCATCCGCAAGCTCGGTGTTGACCTGCATGTATTTACGCCAAACTGGCACGTTGTACAGAGGTTGATGCTCCAAAGCTTCCTCGAAAAAGGGGACTTCTGCTGGCACTGCCACACGGGGATCTTTGCCTATCCCATGTGGGTGGCAATCCGGTATAAAGTTCCTCTGATCTTTTGGGGCGAACCTTCCGCTGAGTATACTGCGTATTACAGTTATGATCAACCGGAGGAAGTGGACGAAAAACGCTTCAACCGTTACACAAATCTTGGGATTACGGCTGAGGATATGTTTGTGAGGTTCGAAGGCCGCATCGATAAGCGCGATCTTCAACCTTTCAACTATCCGCCGCTAAAGGAACTTCGAAAGATCAATTATCGATCAGTCTGTCTCGGAAGTTTCATCCCTTGGGACGTCAAGCGACAGAAAGGTATCATTGAGGCCGAGCTGGGGTGGAAAGGTGACGAAGTGGAAAATGTTCCCCCTGGGTACGATTATGAAAAAATAGAATGCTACCTCCAAGGGGTGCGCGATTATATAAAGTTAATCAAGAGGGGATATAGTCGGCCGACTCATTTGGCTTCCATTGACATCCGGAATCGCCGCATGAAACGCGAAGAAGCCATGGCCATGATTGCGGAATACGAGGGAAAACGCCCTCCCAGTCTCGATATTTTCCTGGAATATACCGGATTGACGGAAGACGAATTCCTTGAGATCGCAATGAGTCACGGTGTTTCGCCTTACAAATATGACCCTTCGAAGGTTGAGTTTGGCAGGAAAGTTCATGATGTTGAGATGTGGCCCAGACACGGAGCCATGTCCCGGGAAGAAACAGAGGTTCAGCTTGACCGCTGGCATCGCAGAAATGGACGAGTCCCGTTGCGAGCAGCGCTTTGATTATGGGACGCAGATGAACGTATGGTTCTACTAAGGTTCACGGTTCAGAGTTGGTTTCGGTAGAGAGGGATGAAGATTGAACGGTTTGAAGATATTGAGGCTTGGCAATTATCACGTGAGCTAACTCAAAAGATATACCGTCTAACGAAGAAGCCGGAATTTGCAAAGGACTACGGGCTGAAGGGCCAAATACAAGATGCAGCCGGATCATCGATGCATAACATTGCCGAAGGTTTCGATTCCGAGGCAAATGCGGAGTTTATCCGATTCTTGCGATACGCAAAACGATCTTGCACGGAAGTGCAGAGCGAACTCTATGTCGCATTGGATGAAGGGTACATATCGCTCAGCGAATTCAAAGATGCTTACGAGCAGGCTGGACGTACACGTGCTGCAATTCGTGGATTCATCAATTATCTCAGAAACTATGAAAAGCGCAAAAACAGCCAATCGTGAGCTATGGACCAAAAACCGTGAACCGTGAACGGTGAACCCTGAACCCTGAACCTTAAACTATGATCGGTATTATTGATTACGGTATGGGGAATCTGCTTTCCGTTTACCACGGGTTGGAGATGGTGGGAGCGGAGGTAAAAGTCTGCGCCCGGGGGGAAGATATCAAAGATGTTGAACGAATTGTGCTTCCGGGTGTCGGCGCTTTCGGGGATTGTATGACGAACCTGACAGAGAAAGGTTTCACAGAAGCCCTGAATAAGGCGATTATCCACCAGGGCAAGCCCATTCTGGGTATCTGCCTCGGCATGCAGGCCATGGCGCGCCGAGGTTTCGAAGGCGGGGAACACAAAGGATTGGGTTGGATTGAGGGTGATGTCGTCCGCCTCCAGCCTGACGATCCGCTTCTGCGAGTGCCCCACGTGGGCTGGAATGAGGTTCATTATCGTCAAGAGAGCCCACTTTTTGCAGGGTTACCGCTGTCCCCTGATTGCTACTTCGTCCACTCCTATCACTTGAGGTGCGATCATGAACACGATGTGGATGCGATCTGCAATTATGGCGGCGCTGTAACCGCAGCGGTCAGGCGGAACAATATCTTCGGTACCCAGTTTCACCCGGAAAAAAGCCAGGATTATGGCCTACAAGTGCTTAGCAATTTTCTCAAATGGAAGCCATGACCGAGTTGCGGGTTACGTGTTTCGCGTTCCGAGTTACGAGTTACGGGTGGGCCTTATAAGTTGCGGGTTGCGAGTTATGGGTTACGGCATGCCGTCCAGGTCAGGTTTGAGTCTGTGTAAGTCAGTGTGGGTCTGTGGCTAATGTTGAAGAAGCGGCTTATACCAAAGTTACAGATGAGAGCGAGCCGTTTCGGGTCAACAACCCGGATGGTTCTCGTGACTACCGTTCAGTTCGGAGAGGTCATCGAGATAGGGGATCCAGTCTCCCAGGCCAAGATCTATGAGGCCCAGGCTGCGGATGAATTGATATTCCTGGATCTCGATGCTTCGCTGGAAAATCGAGAGACGGTAATAGACGTGGTGAGAAAGGCGGCCGAGGAAATTTTTATACCATTCACGGTGGGAGGCGGAGTCCGTTGTATCACAGATTTTCGCACATTACTGTCTAACGGCGCCGACAAGGTGAGTGTTAATACCGCTGCGGTTGAAACCCCGGATCTGATTAATAAGGCTTCGGAAATATTTGGCGCGCAGTGTGTAGTTTTGAGCATCGACTATCGGAGAGATGGAGATAACAAGTACCGTGTTTGGGTCAAGGGAGGCAGATATAAAACCGATCTCGATCCTGTGGACTGGGCTGTTGAAGGTGAGAGGCGCGGCGCAGGCGAGATATTATTAACGTCCATCGACCAGGATGGTACCCGAAATGGTCTGGATTTGGCGCTGACAAAGCGAGTGACAGAGGCGGTTTCCATTCCGGTTATTGCTTCAGGAGGTTGCGGAATGGCTAGCCATTTTGTGGATGGCTTTATCGTGGCAAAAGCAGATGCCGTTTCGGCAGGGACTTACTTTTGCTTTAAGGATGAGAACCCTATGCAGACCCGTTCCCGGGTCAGAAATGCAGGCATACCTATTCGCCTGCATACGTAATATGTTGGAATACTCATTAAAGAATAAATAAAACCGGAGACAATTCTTATGAACTTCGGACAGATCGATCAAATCATTCTTTTCGGCGGCGCCCCGCTTTTGAGCGTTTTCGCCCAGCACCTAAAACGCAGAGGGGCATCTGTCACGGTCTTCAGCAGTAAAAGGCATCTTCAAGAGTTGATCATGCAAGAAAATCAAAGTCTGGAAGCAGTATTGAAGAAAAACAATATTCCTTATTATTCCTGTTCCGATATCAATCAGGATCCCCATATTCGTCCTCTGATCACCGGAAGGACGCTCGGTATTGGTCTTGGAGAGGTCTGGAGTTTTAGAAAAGACTTGATCGATCTATTTGGAGGACGACTGCTTGATTTCATGGGGATTCGTTTGCCTCAGTACCGTGGAGGAGCACATTACTCGTGGCAGATACTAAGAAAAAACCGAATCGGCTGTTGTAATCTTCAGATTATTAACGAAGATATGGTTCAAGGAGTATTTGATTCCGGAGAGATTGTAAAAAGCAGGGAGTATTTTTTCCCAGTCTCTGCCCGGATTCCCCAGGATTATTTTGATTTTGCCGTAAAACAGGAACTGGCTTTTCTGGAAGAGTTTTTGGAGGAGATAAAGGCAGGGCGGGATTTTCCGCTGACCAGAGTCCAGGAAAACTTCAGCCTCTATTTTCCGAGGCTTTATACGATTAAGCATGCCTATATTAACTGGGACTGGGATGGCCCTGATATAGAGCTCTTTATTTGCGCATTTGATGATCCATATCCCGGGGCCTCGACTTTTCTTAACGGTCGGCGGTTTTTTTTAAAAGATTGTTATTTTGAACCGGGCGATGGACCTTTTCATCCCTTCCAGGTCGGATTGATATACAGAATTGCGAATGATTCCATTTTTGTCGCAACCAAAAATGGGACGCTGATTGTGAAAAAAATCTTTGACGAAAACGGGATAAACATCCTTTCCCAGGTGAAACTGGGACAGAGGCTATTTACGCCAATGAAATATCTGGAAGAGGCCATGACTTATCAGGCCGTATATGATGCGGAAGGAATTGTGGAATGATATTTTCATAGCTATTTCAGTGGAGGATCAAAACTAGAATGGGAGAAAGGGATAACAAAAAGGCACTTGTGAGTCATTTTATTGATGGTAAAAGGATCTATTTGCGTGAGGTCAGGCTTTCTGACGTAGGCGAAAGTTATCATCGCTGGCTTAACGATCCTGATGTGAATCGATATCTTGAGACGAGGTATATTCCCCAGTCTTTGGAGGGGATAAAGAGGTATGTCGAAAGAATGGACGGTAACACAAGCGAGATATTCCTGGCCATTTGCCTTAAAGAGAATGACAAGCACATCGGCAATATTAAGCTGGGTCCGATTAACTGGATTCACCGATTCGCCGATGTTAGCCTGTTGATAGGAGAAAAGGCCTATTGGGGGAAAGGCATTGCGACTGAGGCTATCACGATCTTGACCGCATTTGCCTTTGATATTCTGAACCTCCACAAGCTGAGGGCCGGCTGTTACGCAGAAAATATAGGCTCTGCAACGGCGTTTATGAAGGCGGGCTTCAGAGAGGAGGGCATTCTGAAAAAACAGCGTTGTGTGAAGGGGCAATTCCAGGATGAAATGCTTTTCGGCCTTTGTTGTGAGGACTGGGTCAAGTGATATTTCGTTGGCCGGGGATTATGTTTTTTTTATGTGAAGTAAGAGAGGACGGTTAGGATATGGGCTATATGTACGACCTTCTCAAAAAAATATATCCGCTTAGATTGGCGCCCGTTTCTGAAGACACAGATAATGCCGTGAAAATGCTCTGTAATGAATTGCCTTTTTTAGTTCACGAATATAAATCGGGACTGGAACATAACGGCTGGACGGTCCCCCAAAAATGGAGACCTGTTAAAGCAGATATCCGGGGAAATGGAAAGCTTATCTACGACGGAATGAAGCATCCTCTAGGCGTTGTTGGTTACTCGTCTTCTTTTAGAGGAATAGTGTCGCTTCAAGACCTGAGGCAACACGTTTTTTACCACCCTGACCTGCCAGAGGCCCTGGTTTATCACTGCGATTATTTCTATAAGCCGTGGCGCAGGGACTGGGGATTCAGTCTTCCTTATGACCTATTTAAGAATCTGAACGAAGGGAATTACGAAGTCGATATACAAACAGTCTTTGAAGACGGAACCATGAAGGTTTTAGATTGCTTATTGGAGGGAGATACTCAGGACACGATAATACTGAATGCTCATAACTGCCACGCGGGACAGGCCAATGATGACATAAGCGGAGTGGTCGTTGCCGTTGAAGTCCTTAGAAGGTTATCAGAAAGAAAAAGAAGGAAATACAGTTACAGATGCATAATTGCACCGGAACATCTTGGAACTGTCTTTTACCTGGCTCACATGCCGGAGAGCGTGGTGAAGGAATTTAAATTTGCAGTATTTCTGGAAATGCTGGGGAACAAGAATAGATTTGCCCTGCAGGAGTCTTTTACGGGAGATGCTGCTTTGGATAAGGCTGCCCGTCACTACCTTGGACACAATTTCCCTGATCACCACAGTGATGGATTTAGAAAAATAATTGGAAATGATGAAACGGTCTGGGAAGCGCCCGGATACGAGATACCCTGCATTTCTCTATCACGCTGGCCCTATCCGGAATATCACTCAAGCATGGACGATGAAAGAATAATCCATGAAGAGAAACTGGAAGAGGCTGTGGAAGCGGTTTTAGGAATAATAGATATATTGGAAACCAATGCAAGAATGAAAAGACATTTCACCGGGCTTGTAGCTTTGAGCAATCCCAAATACGATCTTTATGTCTCTACAGCCGATCCGAGCATAAGACCGACGGTTCCAGAAGATCAGTTAAAATGGAACTATTTGATGAATTGCCTGATAAGGTATTTTGATGAGAAGACGACCGTCCTTGATATAGCGCTGAAACACGATATTGAGTATTCAAGGCTATACAAATATATCAAAAACTATGAAGAGAAAGGTTTAATCTCTTTTGTTGATGTAGATAAAAAGGAACGTCCAGGCTATCCGGGAGTAACTTAAGATTGCTTATGTCAAAAACGATGAGAAGATGAAAAAAGAGAAAGTAATGGCATCATTTCTAACGAAAGAAAAAAAATCACAAAATTGCTTGAATTGTTTACACTGTAAAAAAGTCTGGGGATAATGCCAATGAATAGTAATGATGAGCTCATACAAAAACTGATCGACGGGTATTCCTTATATACATACATGGTTCCCGATGATTCTATCCCTACCAACAGGCCATTGCACTGCGAAGGATTTTATCTGCCCCATATAGTAATTACAGACAATGTCCTTTGGGCGATGGGTCGAACAGTTCATTTTGCTCACACTAAAGATAAGCGTGGATTGTGGCATTTTTGCTATACAAATCATCCTAATGGCCTGTTTTTCTCCTATTATCCAGAATTACACGGCATTACATTTATGTCAACTAAACGCTATAAAAGACACGAATTTATTGTGAAGGACAATTGGAAACTAATCTGGGATTCCTTATGGCCTGAGAAACCGCAAGACTATAGAATCGATCGTCTGATAGAACAGGGGGCGCGTTTCAAGATAGCCATGTTAGATGATGAAAATATCTGGAATATCCATCCCGTTGATCTGCCCATGTATCATATAAATGAAGGGAGTTTTAATTTAAAGACCGAATATTTTGCGTATGCCTTCATGATAAGAAACGCTAAGGAAATAGATGAGTTGACTGAGGCCAATAAAACGTTCTTCAGCACAAAACCCGAATCTAACAGTGACGGCGTCCTCCATGGCACGTGCGCACCGTTTTATGCATTTTACAATGTATTCGATAATGGCGAGTATTACAACTTTTATGATATCTCAAGGGGTTCAAGGCAAAGATATAAAAGACTAAAAATATTCTGCGAAAAGGAATAGCGGAGTTGTCAGATGAAGAAGGGTAAAGAAAAACATAAGAGGAACATGAAAGAAAAGGTCAAGACGGCAAATAATCTATCGATAGTTATCATCGGCAAAGACAAAGAGGAGTTTCTGGAAGAGTGCATCGATGAATGTCTTAAATTAAGCAGCAGTATAGTCTATCTCGATCTGGAGTCAATGGACGGGAGCGTTGCTACCGCCGAAAAAAAAGGCGTCAAGACGGCAAAAAGGGGACAATCATTAGATAATTTATGCATCTCTCAATGGATTCTCTTTTTGAGGCCCGATGAAAGACCCGCCCCCCGGCCAGACCTGCGACTCGACAGTATCTACAGCCAAAACTCCGTGAAAGGATACAGTCTGCTTATTGAAAAAAATATCGAACCCGACGTGCTGGATGCATTCCAATGGTTAAAAATGAACGAACAGTACCGAGATATGGGGGAGGCTGCCAACATCTCGACCATTGAAGCCAGGCTCGTTCATCGGGACCACTTCGCAAAATTCGTAAAGTTCATGATGAGCCAGTCTAAAGAAGATATTTTTTCGTTCAGCAGTAAGATGCTGCCTGGCCTCCGTGTCCTCCCGTGTCGGCGGAGGGCAACGCGAAAGGAAAAAGACGACCACCTAAGGGACATAGATATTCAGATAAAATACCTCAAGGGGGAAATATCCTGCAGTCCCAAAAAAGATGAGGGCATGCCCGAGCTGGGAGATGAGTATATCATCTTCAGCGTCCTGACAAAAAAGGATGTGGGCCGATATTACAAGGGACTGGCCATGGGATTCGGCAGTGAAAGGATGTACATGACCCTGCTCCACTATCTCGGTCAATTCGGCCGATTTCAGGAGGCCCGGGATTTCTTTGAGGCGTGGCAAAAAAAATGGGGATTTTTTGATACATCAAACCCCTTCAAGATCGCGGGCATCCTCTATGCCAATCTTTTCGATATTGACAGGGCCGTTTTCTGCTTTGAAAAGTATAGAACATCGTGTTCTGATGAAAATTTAAAAGAAATCCTGTCGCTTTTGGGCAAGGTTTACCTGCTACAGGGCAAAAAGGGAGAGGCCCTTTCCTGCCTTAAACGCGCGCTGGAGTCGGATTATGACAAATTCAACGATATAATCGTTCAGGCTGTTGACTGTGACGAATGGAAGCCGGCGACATTAAGCGTTTGCATGATTGCGAGGGATGAAGCGACAACCATCGGAAGGGCGCTGGAATCTGTTTTCGGAATCGCCGACGAAATAATCGTTGTTGATACGGGATCAACGGATGACACAAAAAAAATCATAAGAAAGTTCAACGCAAGGGTGATAGACATACCCTGGGAAAACGATTTTTCAAAGGCAAGGAATATCGGCCTTCGGGAGGCGAAGTGTGATTATATCCTGTGTCTTGATGCAGACGAGTTCATAGATCCGAGAGACAGGATTAAACTGGCCCTTACCAAACAGATTCTACCGGTGAAGCAGGACATTGCCTTTCTTGTATCCGTAGAGGAGGAGGACGAAGACGAAGAAACGGCGGTTATGTTGCGCCTTCCAAAAATAAATAAACCCGGGTATCCCGTAAGACTTTTTCCCGCCCGCGAAGCCATTTGTTTCGAAGGCAGGGTCTTTGAAAGTGTAGAAGCATCGCTTGCCAAAGAGGGGATATCGATAAAACCGAATGAGATATTTAAAATTACACATTCAAAATCTGATCGAAAATTCAGGAATCAGAGAAAAGAAGCGGCCGTCCGAAACACATACGACTCTATTAGCGATCCTGAAACAGCCCTGCGGGGCGCCCTGTTTTTCCTGAAGATTGATCAGCCCCAGGAGGCTCTTGTATGGCTGCAAAAGGCCGAGTTAGAAAACCCCCTGATCGTGGCAAAGATCATTTCTCTCTATTCAATGATCGGCAAGACCGAAAATCTGGGAAACATTATTGATAAGACACTGGAACAATTCCCTGATTCCATGGAGATGATTCTCGCAAAGGCGGAACTCAGCTTTGTGGAACGTAAGTACGAGAATGTATGTAAAATCCTCAGGAACCGTATGGAGGCCATAAAATCAACGATGGAAAGGGAGGGCATCGCAAAGGCCTGCTACCTCCTGGGTATGGCCCTGATGGAAACGGGAGACCAGGAGGAAGGCGTTCAATTCCTTATTGAAGCCCGGGAGGAAGATACGTGGAACAGCAGATACAAGATAGGTGGAATTTACGCTCTCGTCAAAGGCGGAGAATTCGAAGGCGCCATAGGTGCGGTTGCCGATATTATGCGGGATGAAAATATTGATCTGTCCATGACAATCAATGACTTCGCGGACATGGGGATACTTTTTTCGAAATTAGGCCGCCATTTTATTAGCGAAAACAGGGCTGAGGCGGCATCACTATGCGGCAGGATTGTCGACTTCATTATAAAGAATAATATGACAAGAAAATCGGAAATTGAAAAAATGACCAATTTTTTAAATAGAACCAATGAGTCCGTAGAGGTGTCCGCCAATGCATAACACATCCCCTTTTGAAAAAAACATGACCGAGCTGGCAAAAAGGTACCCTGTCCTCGCGGAAAGAGTAAAAGAGACCGGTCGTAACGAAGCAAAATATAAGGTCATCGGTTCGAAAACAGGAGAACCGAATGTTGTAGTTGCCAGGGATACGGATTTCCTGGCGCTTTATGACAGAGACAAGCCCGCTGAATCGTGCAAGGACTACCTGGACAGGTTGAATATCAGGTACGCCCCCATTGTAATTTTTTTGGGACTGGGATTAGGCTATCATGCCCGCCTGTTCATGAGGTATTACGGCGAATCCTGCGACACGAAGAAGATTATTATCTTTGAAGAAGATATAGCATTATTTCGCATGACGCTCGAGATAATAGATCTCACCTATGTGATTTCCCACCCGGATATATATCTTTTTGTCGCTGAGGAACCGTCGGAAGCCGCGATGCAGATCAGGACGAAGAATCTCATCAGGCATGACTTTAACAGTTACATGAGGTCAATCAAGGTCATCCCCATTCCCTCAAGTATCACTTTAAGCAGGGATTACTATTTCAATGTGCTTGACAGGGTGAAACAGGCCACCCGCCAACAGATGGTACTGGCGGGAAACGATCCGATTGATTCCTTTATGGGTCTTGAGAATATGCTCTTCAATCTCAAGAATATTATCTCCACCCCCGGCATCAACCTCCTGTACGATAAATTCAAAGGGCGTCCCGCCGTAACGGTTGCCTCCGGTCCTTCCCTGAACAAAAATATGCACCTTTTGAAGGAACTCAGTGATCGAGCCCTCATCGTATGTTGTGATGCCAGCTTCTTGCCGTTGATGAAGCGAAATATCCGTCCCCACATAGTTGTCAGCATGGAAAGGACAGACGGGACGGAAATCTTCTATGAAAATGTGCCCGATTTTGAAGGGATCCACCTTGCTTTTTGCCCCCTCGTCAAGCCGAGGACTTTCGACAGCTTCAAAGGAAAAAAAATTATTGTCAACAGACCTTTTTCTCACTTCGAATGGCTCCATCTGGACAGGGGTATGTTATCCTTCGGCCCCTCCGTGGGAAATATGGCGTACAAGGTTGCCGAGGTGCTTGGCTGCGATCCGATTATCATGATTGGGCAGGACCTGGCCTTTGCCGAAGACGGCGACACGCATGTAAAGGGTATGCCCTTTGGTGAACGTGATGACTATTACCACGGGAATGTCATAGAAGTGGAAGGAAACAACGGGAGAACCATCAAGACATGCAGGGCATGGGATGTCTTCAGACAATATTTCGAGGAAGACATACAAAAATACCCCGGTTTATGTGTCAACGCGACGGAGGGGGGAGCACGAATAAGGGGAACAAAAGTCATGACCTTCCGGGAGGCCATCGAGGCGCATTGCCGGGACAGATTCCAGCCGGAGGCGATCATTGACGAGACCCTTTCAAATTTTGATAAGGATCTGGATGTACAAAAAGAGTATGCGGCAATCCTATCCCGCATTCATGCGACCCGGGAATCCCTGCAGAATTTAATCGGCCGTTTTAAAGACTTTCACGATGAGACCCGTACTGTACAGAGGGACATAGTGCACCCATTTATTTACAACGGGAAAAAACCCGACAGTGAAATCATGCGCGGTATCGCCACAAAATTTCTTGAAACGTTAGACATCTATTTGAAAGATAAAAACATCCAGGACATCATGCTGCACACCCTGCAGCCCCAGCTTTTATGGTTTGCCAATAAATTCAACTTCCTCTCCGAGATATATTCTGATGAGGACTGCCTCTTTTCATCCCAGATATTGATGATAAAAGAATGGCTTGGTGTTATCGGCCAGCTGTTTGTCTCCACGGAGGACGTCATGGGAGAGGCGGAAGAAAAATTCATTGAAGACATGCGGGAGAGGGGCGCCGTTGCCTGATTACTTTTCACCGAACATGGATATACTTCTTAAAAAAAACAGGTCCCTGGCAAGATCTGTTCGTGACACAGCCCCGGATGACTCCTTCGAAATTCTTCGGACGAAATCAGGTCATTTTACCGTCAGACAGCATGCGAAAGACGGCACATATCGGTTCATCCACAGCAGGGTGAATCCGGAAAGAGAAGCACGGGCCTGGGTGGATTGTCAAAACCTATCCGAGCGAACTATCGTGATCCTTGGCCTTGGTCTGACATACCACGTGCTCCCACTCTTAAAAAGGCGCAAAGATTGGCAACAGCTTTACCTGATTGAGGCTGACGAATCTTTATTTCGTCTGGCATTGGAAGTCAGCGATTTGTCGGACATCATCGGCAGCACCGCGATTCGCCTCCTTGTCGGCTCAGACTTAAGGGCAATAGAGCAGATTTTGCCTCACGATCTCCAGAACCCATTTTCTTACCATATTTTTCTTCCGGTAACATCCCTTCATCCCGAGTTTTATCAACCTGTAATCCGGGCGCTTGAAAAACATCTATACGGAATACGGCTGAATGGGGATGACGGCCGAGGCGAAAACCTCTCGCTGGCCAAAGGAGTCCAGCGGCTGTTTCATGAAATGATATCCCAATGAATATCCTTGTCATAAGGATGCATAGGTTTGGCGATGTGCTTCAGCTGACGCCAATGCTGGAAGGGCTGAAGCAAAAGCACCCGGGGTGCAAGATCACATTTCTCACCGGTCGCGACACAGTGGATTTGCTGTCCGCTAATCCAAATATTGATCAGATAGTTTGCATACCGGAAAAGCAATACCGGTGGTATCTGAAGAACAGGCCTGAACGCTACGCCCAAATCTACAACGAAATCTACGATCTTATTCGTGAACTGAGAGAGAAGAATTTCCGACTGATCGTCAACCGCCAATATGAGATCGGCGGCATTGTGGCCGGGCTGATAGGCGCTGAAGAAATACGGGGGGGAGTTTTTTGCCCCGAGCGTGGATTTATTTTTGAAGACGAAGCGTCGAAAGCGCTCTTCGAGATAATACGGACGAATCGGAAGGCCAACCGGCGAAATCTGGTTGATTGGGCCTGTCACATAGCCGGCATGCCGCCTGGCTGCGGGGACATGGCTTTTTATATACAGGAAACAGATCGCTGGGAGGCGGATGCCCTCCTTATGGCAGGAGGCGTACGGGAGGACGAGTCGCCCGTCGCTGTGCAGATGGGTGCAGCGCGCTCGTTCCGTCAGTGGGGCGCCGGGAATTATGGCCATGTCATCAAATGGCTTGTTAACGCCAGAGATACAAAGGTGGTCCTGCTCGGCAGCGATGATGAGAAATGCCTGGCCGAAGTCATTCGGCGCAATCTCAGCAAAGAAAACAGCCGTGTCGTTGATTTAATCGGGAAAACGACTCTCAAGACCCTGGGCGGGGTGCTTGAACGATGTCAGTATTTGATTACCGGTGATACCGGCACCATGCACATGGCCGCTTCAGTGGGGACACCGGTTATAGCCCTTTTCTACGGCACTGCCTATCCCTGGGAGACTGGGCCGTATGGGACAGGACACCTCGTGTTGTACGCAGACGAACCTTGTGCGCCCTGTTCGAATCCAGAAGATTGTGCTTTCGGACACAGATGTCGAAAGGCAATTACGCCAGAACATGTTTACGGGGCGTTAGAGATTGCCGAGGCAATGAAAAGATATCCATGCACCCCTCTCTCTTGGCCGGACGACGACGTCCGTTTATATATGACATTTACGCAGCCCGGTCATGATCAGCTTTTAGTCCCCATAGATAAAGTCAATTCAGAACATCGAGAATCTGGTATGCTTTTTTCAAGAGAACCGGGAAGAGAGTTGGACCGCGGAAGCATCCTGGAGTCCGCTGCCAGCGCTTTGGTCCAACGAGGGGACAATATCATTAAGAAGTTCTATGAAGGAAACAAAGAAAGCTTTTTAGAGACTTTACCTGAGTATTTTGATCGTTTGGGCAGGTTTGTGGATTTTTTGAAAGGTCGACAGTCCGGTGATAATAATCCGGAAACGATTCAACTTCTGGCTCCGGGGCTGAACGAGGCCTGCCGGGCGATGGAAGCGGGGGATTACGTGACCATTATTGATTTAATTAAGTATAAATTTAAGGCGATTTTAGAATCAGGAACTCAGGAAATCAAGAAGACCAAATAGGCTAATATGGAACCCAGGAAAGAAGAGGGTGATATTAAATCAGGAACTCAAGAACTCAGGAAATGAGGAAATTAAAGCCAACAACCAGTGACTCAGGAAAGAAAGGACCGATGGATGACAAGGATTTGACCGGAAAGATTATTGCTGCTGCTATTGCCGTACACCGGGAGCTTGGGCCAGGTTTTCTGGAATCAATATACGAGGAAGCCCTTTGTATCGAGCTAGACCTTCTAAAAGTTCCCTACGAAAGGCAGAAACCCATTGCGATTATATATCGCGCAAAGATAGTCGGGGAGCACCGCATGGATCTGTTAGTTGCCCACACTGTCGTCGTTGAACTCAAGGCAATCAAAGCCTTGGAGAATATCCATTTTGCTACAGTACGTTCCTACATGAAAGCAACCCAGGCGGGAAGCGGCCTGTTGCTCAATTTTGCCTCTATGCCGCTGACGGTTAAGAGAGTCGGACGTGAGTTTTTTCAGGATAAAACAGCAGTTTTCGAAGACGGTGAAACATAATTTTGAATTTTTTAATCAAGAAATCAGGAAGGAGAGAGCTTGAAAAGATTCAGGAAGACGTTTGAATCTGGAAATCAGGAACTCATGAAAAAATGCTGTTCCATTCCTGATTTTTTGAGTTCCAGATTCATTCATATAAGTGGTAACACTTCATGCTTTACAACTCGAAGACCTGCCTCTGGAGGGGCGTCGCATTTACGACAGACTTTCAAAAATCTAATTGCTACCAGGAAAGTATTTTTGAGCAATTAATTTTAAGCAGTTCGGCTTCTGGCTGCTCTGTTCTTTCATGAGTTCGTGAGTCCCAGATTAAGGTGAGATTTTTGTATTTTCTTTTTATGAGTTCCTGAGTTCCAGATTTAATATATGGAGATCGGATGGATACTATTTCATTATGCATGATCACAAAAGACGAGGAGGATTTTCTTTCTCAGTGTCTTGACAGTGTCAAGACACTAGTTGATGAGATCGTCATTGTGGACACCGGATCAACCGACAAGACCGTTGATATCGCGAAGAGCTACAAGGCAAAAATTTATCACCACCCCTGGGAAAACGACTACAGCAAACACCGTAATCAGTCTATCACCTATGCCACCGGCGATTGGATACTGATTATGGATGCAGATGAGGTGATTGCAGAGAGAGATCGGGACAAGATCAAGGCACTCCTCTCTTCCACAAATGCAGACGGCTTCCTGTTTACTCTAAGAAATTATGAGAGCACCCTTAACCTGGCCAATGTCACAGTCAATCCGGATGATTACGAAGAAGGAAGGGGGTATCCCGGTTTTATAGCCAATGATTTGATTCGCCTCTTCAGGAACGACCCTGATATATATTTTACCGGGAAAGTTCATGAGACTGTAACAGGATCCTTTCAGCAGGCAAAAAGGGCCCTTTTCAATACGGGCATTCCCATCCATCACTACGGCAAGGCCAGAAAAGATCGCATAAGACACAAACAGGAATTATATCTGAAACTCGGTGAAGAAAGGCTGAAGGACAATCCGCACGACCCGGTGGCCTATAAGGGGCTCGCGGATCAATACCTGGATATCGGGATGCCCGACCTGGCCCTGGAAGTCTCAAACAGGGGCATGGCGCTGTTTCCCGAAATGGTCGAACTGCGTTTTAACCGTGGGTTGTCCCTTGACAGGCTCGGCCGGCGAAAGGAAGCCGGAGAGGAATATTCGTGGGTTCTTGTGAGAAAACCGGATCATCTCGGGGCGTGTCACAACCTGGCGCAGATTTATTACTCCGGGCAATGCTATGACGAGGCCGCTTCTGTTTTGGACAAGGGAATCCATAATGGTATCAGGCATCCGGCCATCTTTTTTCTCCTCGGCCAGGTTTACTTTGCCCTCGGGTACTGGGATAAGTCCTTGAAAAGCATAGAACATGTCTCAGAGATCCAGGAAGATTACCCCAACATTAATTATTATAAGGCAATCCTGTTTTTGAAAAAGAATATGCCTGATGCCGCCATAAGCGCCCTGGAGAGGGAAATCAAAACCGGGGGCAACCTTGTTGCCGCCTACAACCTGCTCGGAGAAGTATCTCTCACGTTTGGAGATGCACAGACCGCGGCGCAGTTTTTCCAAAAAGTCCTGACTATCAACCCTGATGACCCGACCGCAAAGGCACACCTGGAAAAGATCAAAACGAGGTTGAATGAGGAGACAACAACCGTTCACCGCTAATATTCGTTTACCGTTCACCGTTCACCGAGCTGTTCTATTCTTGATTTCTTGAGTTCCTGATCCAAAAATCTAAATTGTTAAAAAAATTCAAGTGATCCCCCCTGCCTTCCGATAAGCATATCAAAGAAAAGCGGAAAAAACACTAAATCAAGCAGAAAGGGGGGATGAAAAAGTAGGGAGTCGGGCAGTCCCCGCAGGATTGTCCTGGGTTTAAGCACATGGCAAGGATGCCAAAAAGCTGAAGGCTGAAAGCTGAAGGCTGAAAGCAAAAAATTCACGGAGGATTAAGACTATGGGACTCAGAATCGCGAACAACATTACCGCGATGAATGCTCATCGCATGTTGAGTATCAATGATGCGCAGTTATCAAAATCTCTTGAAAGACTCTCCTCAGGTTACCGCATCAACCGGGCGGCCGATGATGCTGCCGGTCTGGCCATTTCTCAAAGTTTCAGGGCAAATATAGCCAGTTTTAAAGTGGCCTCCCGAAATACGACTGAGGCCTCGGCGCTTTTGCAGGTGGCTGAAGGTGGTATGGACCAGATCGGGAACATGCTGACCCGGTTAAAAGAGCTGGCTACACAGGCCGCCTCATCCAACGTGGGTACCAGTGAGCGGGCAAAGATCAACTCGGAGGGGAACGCCCTCATCTCGGAAATCGACCGGATCTCCCAGGCCACCAAGTACGGGAGCACCGCCCTTTTGGACGGGACGTTTGGCGCTTCCAAAACGGCCGGGACATATACGGGAGGCGCCGATGACATAAGGGTGTACGGCGACGCAACTCATGCATATAGTATTGTTGATGGCGGCGGCGGCGGCGGAGTGCTGGCCGCTGACCTTACAATAAGCTCAATGGCTGCCGCTGCAACGGCCGCTACCTGGACCTTCTCTGCTGCAACTGCAACTACTCTTAAGCTGGGTAACGGAACAACGACTGAAGTAATTACAATAACCTACTCACAGTCAGCGGCACAGACACTGGTATTTGCCAATCTGGGCATCACCTTTACCGCTGACTGCGGTCTTACGTCCACGCAATGGAGTGGAGCCCAAGTGGTTGTCAGGGACACGGGCCTGACCAGCCTGAACGTGACAGGGGCAAATACCGGGACTTATGTCTTCACATCAACCGGCACAACCCTTACCCTCGGAAACGGAACTGTTACCCAGCAGATTACGGGCTTCACACCCGGCACGGCAAAGGACTTTGACTTCGATACGCTGGGCATTACATTAACCGTTGGATCGGTTTACACGGATAACGATCTTGACAATGTGACCTTTACTGTAACCTCATCCGGTACCTCGGGATCTACCTTCCAGGTTGGGGCTGATAATGACACGAACAATCGCCTTTCGTTTACTATCAGCTCTCTGCGGTCTACCGCAACCACCGGTCTGAGCTTGTCGTACGATTATCTGGATACTGCTACTGAAGCCCAGAGCATGCTTGACCTGGTTGACAGCGCCATCAGCACCCTGTCTTCAAGGCGAGGCGATGTCGGCGCCGCCATGAACCGGTTGAGTTATGCGGCTGCCAACCTGGCCACGACCATTGAAAACGTGCAGGCTGCTGAATCGGTCATCCGGGACGTGGATATGGCGGCCGAGATGACCTCGTTTACCAAGAGCCAGATATTGCTCCAGGCGGGTACCGCCATGTTAGCACAGGCCAACATGGCTCCGCAGAGCATCCTCAGCTTGATAGGTCAATAGGTCGTTAGTACCTGACATGTAGGGGGAGGAGACCTCTCCTTCCCCTACCTTTCTAGCTGGGGCTGGTGTAAGAGGCGTTCACCGTTGACCGTTGACGGTTCACCGAAAAAGACGTTTTTGGGATTTTTCACGGACAACGGTTAACGGACAACGGTGAACGGTTAATGGATACTGGGAGGCTGAGATGGAAATCATTGAAGTGAGAGCAAGCGCAGTTGCTAATCCACCACCGCGCGCTTCCATGATAAGCTTTAATGCGGAAGAAACGAAGACTAAGCAAATGCCGGCAGGGCCTGAGCCGAAAAAAGACGCTGAACCGGCGCAGTCGGAACTTATCAGAAAGGTGGCTAAAGGAAATGAAGAGGCCATCAGGAAAGTGGCCGAAAATATTAACCGGTTCATGGAGGACATGGACTTCAGTCTTCGATTCATTCCGGATAAGGAAGCAGGGATAGTGACCGTAAAGGTGTTGGACAGCGACGGGAATACTATCCGTACTATACCACCAGAGGAAATGGCAGCCCTTTCTTCCAGGATTGGGTCGAGCATTGGCATGCTGGTGAACGTTGACCGATAGTATATGTTTACGAGTTCCAGGTTCCAGGTTCCAGGTTCACGGTTGGAGAGGAAGTTGTCTTTTCGCTATCCCCTATGCCCTGTGCTCCATGCTTTCTTGTCGGACAACGGTGAACGGTGAACGGTGAACGAATAATAGTGTGTCCCACTGTTGGAGATTTCAAAGAAACAGAATTACGTTCCCAATGGATTGTTCAGTGAGTTGATAGACAATTTGCACAGAATATCCGCCAAGATTAACGCACTGAAGAATTCACTGAAACAATAGATACTTTACCATTTCCCTCGATCCTTTTCGGACAACGGTGAACGGTGAACGAGCAATAGGGGGTTCTCAATGGCCGGCACTCAGTTAATAAGTGGATTAATCAGCGGTCTCGACTGGAGATCTATGATCGACCAGTTGATAGCGGTCGAGCATAAGCGGGTTGACCTGGTAATAAATAGAAAAAGTGAATATGAGTCAAAGCTTGGCGAATGGCGGGGCATGAATACGAAGCTATTGGCTCTTAAAACGGCATCTACCGCCCTAAGTACCGAGAGCGCCTTTAAAGTATTTTCCTCCACCACCACGTCCAATACAAGTACCGCAGCCTCTAACCTGCTGACGGTTTCCACCAGTTCCGCGGCCTCTCCCGGAACCTATAACATTGAGGTCAATAATCTCGCTCAGTCGGAAAAGATTTCCTCACAGAACTATGCCGCCACAGATACGGCCCTTTCTTTATCCGGGGATATCTTAATATCGGGAAAGGTGGTCAGCATCGTGTCCACCGATACCCTGGCAAACATCAAGGATAAGATCAATGCCGTCAATACGGGGACGACGCCGACCGGAGTTACTGCCAGTATCGTCAAGCACTCCTCTACGGATTATCATCTGGTCTTGAGGAGCGATGAGACAGGCGAGGACGGAATCAGTGTCCTCGAGGGGGCCTATAATGGTGGTGACAACATCCTTGAAGAAATGGGCTTTATCAGCGGTTCAACCACTATCAAGAATACGACCAGTGACGGCGCTAAAAGTGACCTGTTTACGAGTTCCAATGGAGCCGTCAAAACGCTATTAGGATTGACCAGCGCACCGGGGGCCACGGATGTTACAATAGGTGGAAACTCCGTTAGTATTGATCTATCCAGCGCTACCGAATCACTGACGACGATTGCACAAAAGATAGACGCGCTCGCGGGCATTTCGGCTGAGGTTGTCTCGGAAGAAGTGGATGGGGAGACTAAATACCGGATAGATATCAGCGGCACGACTTCCTTTACGGATAACGGCAATATCCTTCAGACGCTCGGAATTCTGGAAGGGACATACGGAACTGAGACCGAGGTGCATACGGGCACTGTAGTCGTACAGGACGGCACCGGCACCCCTCTCGCAGGCACCCCGGCCACGGCTATGACCGCTCTGCAAATTGGAGGCGTCTCGGCCGGTGTGGCAAATGGTGATAAGATTACTATCTCCGGGACAAAGCATAACGGCACATCTGCTACCACAACAGAGTTTATAGTGGCCGCCGATGCGGATCATGATGGCGTGGACGACCTGCTAACTCATATTCAAAGTGCATTCGGCAGTACGGTCACGGCTTCGTTTGTAAACGGCAAGTTAACCATCACGGATAGCAGCAGTGGCGACAGTCAACTGGAGGTGTCTATCATCTGCGACAATGCGGGCGGAGGCACGCTCGATTTCGGGGAGATCTCCATGACCACGGAAGGCCGATCCATGCAGATAGCTGCCGGGGAAGATGCCGAGATCGTGGTCGATAATGTGGTCATAACCAACTCATCCAATACTATTACTGACATCATAGAAGGTGTGACCCTGAATATTGCAGGGGAAAGCGCCGATACCACGGTTACCCTCAAAATAGAACGGGATATTAGCGCTATAAAGGAAAAAATCAATGCCGTGGCCGATGCCTATAATGCGATCATGCAGTACATAAATACCCAGTTCGACTATGATGAGGAGAATGAAAAGGTCGGCGGGATTCTCTTCGGGGACGGGACACTGTCTTCTATAAAGTCTGAATTGATAAATACCATCACACAAACAGTCACGGGGGTATCCAGCGACTATAACCGGTTGCCCCTGATCGGAGTCTCGCTGGATGACGATGCCCTGATGACCATTGATGACGAAGATCTGACCGCTGCCCTTCAGGCAAATTTTGATCATGTAAAAAAGCTTTTTATCGCCCATGGCTCGTCACCAAATTCCAATCTGGAGTATGTCGGGCATACAAATAATACAGTAGGGGGTACCTATGATGTAAATATCACCCAGGCCGGCACTCGTACTACGGTCACCGGCTCGAAAGCCCTCGCCGCGACGTTAGGGGAAGCGGTAGCGGTGACCATTACGGACTATGCCACCGGCCGGGTGGCTGAGGTGAGCCTTACCAGCAGTATGGATATAGACGATGTGGTCAACGCCATCAATTCGGAGATGGGCGAAGAATACACGGAACAACTCAAGGGGGATACCGCAAATGCCGGTGTCACCTCGTCGACTTTGTTTAACGATGCCAGTGTGGGCGGCAATAATAATGATGTCATAACGTTTTCCGGGACAAGACGGAACGGAATCAGTGTCTCCGGGAGTTACACAATTAGCGATGCGACTACAGAAACCGTAGGAGACCTTCTTGAAGCTATTGAAGATATGTTCGAAGACGAGGTGACCGCTGCCCTGGATAGTAATGGAAAATTAGTCATAACCGACACGCAGGCCGGGGACAGCAACCTTTCGTTTTCCATTGATACTACGGCGCTTGGCGTTCTGAATTTCGGCACGGTTGACGTGGATCCTACTGGAGCGGATGGCAGCCAGGAGGGCCGTTACGCTATGACCATTACCGCATCCGAAGGTACGGACGGAGACGCAAACAAGCTAATCCTGACTCATAATGCATATGGCACCGGGCATATCATCGTGGCCTCCCAGGCCAGCGCCTCGGACCCCCTGGGACTGGACGATGCCACGCAGGTTTACGGCAAAGATGTTGCCGGAACGATCAATAGCGTGACCGCCACGGGGAGCGGACAAACGCTCTATCTGGATAGTGATGGCAACAACGCAGACGGTTTGTCGATTAACTATACGGGTAGCGGCGCCACCACTACAACCTTTACCTTAACCCTGGGGATCGCAGATCTGCTGGAACGCCAGCTTGGCTTTATCACCGATGCCTCTGATGGATACGTAACGTACAAACAGACTTCCCTTGAAAACAGCATTGACAGCTTTGAGACCCAGATCGAGCAAATGGAGGCAAGCCTGAACCGTAAAATGGATGTGATGATCAGTCAATTCGTGGCCATGGAACAGGTAATCGGTCAACTTCAGACTGTAAGCAGCTGGTTGACCAGCCAGATGACCGGGATGTTTTCCTAAAAATTTGAAGGATAAGGAGTAACACGGATGAAGTACCCTAAAGGCATTAGAGCTTATAAAAATACAGCAATAGGGACGGCCGACCAGAAGGATCTAATCCTTATTTGCTACGATGAGGTCCTAAGGTCTCTCCAGGTCGGAAAGGAGTGTTATTTCAAGAAGGAATTTGAGGAAAAAGCAAGGCAATTTATCCGGGCGCAGGGTTTTATATCAGAGCTGTTGTGTTCGCTGAACATGGAAGCCGGCGGCGAGATTGCCCGGAACTTAAGCGCTATTTACAAGTTCTGCTTGCAGCATATTGTGCAAGGTGACGTAAGTGGAAATATGAGGGCTATTGATGATATTATTAAGATGCTTTCGGAACTCAGATCCGCCTGGGCGCAGCTTGATATGAGGCCCCAGGTTGAGTCCCGGCCTGAGGAAGTAACCGGTGAGGCCAGGGAATTTAGTGTGGGGGCCTGATATGAACGGAATACCGGAGACAGAATACAGGAGACGGGAGACAGAAGCGAGCGTAGAAGAACTACTAAAGGAGAAACAGGGCCTTTGCCTGAAGTTAAAGGAGAATATGCAGGCCTTTAAAGGGGCCCTTCAGGCCGGAGACGCGGGACTGTTGGCAACTATCACCGGACAGAGAGATAGGTTTATGAAGGCCATAGATGCCCTTGACCGCCGGCTTTCCTTGGCCGGATTTCGCCCGGCATCCGGTCAGAGTGAAAAGAGGGACAACCCTGTCCAAGGATGGATCGATAAATTGAAACTTATATTGAAAGAGATATTCGTCATCCATGAGGAATGCCTGGCCTATGCTGAGGCGCGTTCCCGTGAGCTTCGGCAGCAGATTTTATGCCTGCAACGTGATACACGGGCGGTCAGGGGTTATGCTCCTCAAAATTTTTTTTCTCCCCGCTTTATAGATACGGCGAAGTAATGTTCGTATCCGTTCACTGTTGTCCGTGAAAAACACGAAAACGTCCAACCTATTTAAGTTTCCTGTCTTTTTTGACGATAAGCCAGAAAAATCTGTGTTTTCACCGGAGAGTTGCAAAAGTTGCGGATAACTACTCAGGTTCAAAGTTACAAGGTTCACGGTTCAAGGTTAGGGAGCGGTGAAGATCAACACGAAAGGCGCAAAGTAGCCAACCGTGAACTGTGAACCTGACAACCCGAGTAGTTACAGTTGCAGAAGTTAAAAGAGCTACAAATACCTCAGGTTGTGAATTTTGGAAGAACCCGGACATGAATGGAAATACTGATAGAAATATCCATATCCTTATTGTTGAGGACGAAAAGAACATTGGTGATCTTCTAAAGGAGAGCCTTTCGTCTGACGATCGTAGCATAACGGTTTCATACGATGGGGCGGAGGCTATCCGCGAGCTTAAACGGAAGAAGTATGACTTGGTGATAACGGATATTATGCTGCCCGGCGCAAGCGGGATAGATGTTCTTCGCGAGGCCAAAACCCTTTATCCGCACAGTATGGTTATCATTATTACCGGCTACGCCTCCCTGGAGACGGCCATAGAAGCAGTCAGGGAAGGGGCCTATGACTACCTG
Source organism: Thermodesulfobacteriota bacterium (assembly GCA_031082315.1). Lineage (NCBI taxonomy): Bacteria > Pseudomonadati > Thermodesulfobacteriota > Thermodesulfobacteriota bacterium. The sequence goes on along the minus strand of JAVHLC010000004.1, from coordinate 81,279 downwards.
CGCAAACCATTTCGACTGGACGAAATAAAGATAGCTGTTAACAACGCCTGCGAAAAGATAAGACTTATAAGGGAAAATAGTCTTTTAATGCATAATCTGAAACAGGCGTATGCCGAGTTAAAGAGATTTGATGAGGCCGAGAAGAGACAGGCAAAAGCTGATGGGGCGAATATCGGAAGATCTGAGTTAAGATCAAATTCTTTGGACATATTCCCCCGGCATGTTATTCCGCCTTCATATTTTGAGGGGGAGGAGGGGATCAAAAAGATTCTGACCGACATGGAGAGGATTGTTCGCCTGAAGAATGCCGGCTTATTGGATGAAGACGAGTTTAGCCTTTGTAAGAAACTGCTGCTTGAGATGGCCAAGTAATTTTAGTCTGGAAATCAAAAGATTCCAGACTAAGCAGTCAGCATGTTTGTTATCCGTTATCCGACATTTTCTTTCGGTAAACGGTCAACAGTGAACGGTGGACCGGCTTCATGCTGATCGCTGAAAGCGTGAAGCCGGAAACAGTAGTTTCCGGATGAACACTAATTAGAAAGGTATCTTATGGACAAGTCTTTAAATGTGATGGTAGTTGACGACGATGCGGTCATCTGCGAGACGCTGCGGGAATTTTTTCTTGCCCTGGGCGATTACGAGGTATTTACGGCCCATGATGGTTACGAGGCCTTTGATCTGCTGAATAAAGTAGAGATGGACTGTATTTTTGTTGATTTCATGATGCCGGGCATGAGCGGGTTGCAGTTCCTGGAGAAGGTGAAGACCCATGACAAGTCTATTCTAGTCGTAGTTATGACCGGATATCCTTCCCATGACGCCATTATTGAGGCTATGCGTAAGGGCGCCTCAGATTTTTTAACCAAGCCGTTTAAATTAGACGAGATAAGAATAGCCCTAGAAAGGCTGGCCCGGGAGCGTTCCATCTTAAAAGAAAATATATTCTTAAGCGAGGAACTCAAAGAGAAGAAGGCCCTGGAGGACCTTAATAAACGATTAGAGAAAAAAATCAGAGAGCAGTCTATACTCTTTATGATCGGTGATACCCTGAGCAAGGTTCATCGCACCGAGGAACTTTATCAAAAAATAGTTGAGATGGCCTGTCAATTGGTGGACGCTGAAAAATCATTTTTCATGCTGGCCGATATGGAGAAGGGAGAGATGGTGCTTATTGCTGCCCAGGGTATTGATAAAGAGGAATATATCGGTAGATGGGCGGCCCCATTAAAAGGCAATATGATCGGGCAGGTTATCTTAGAGGGCGTGCCCTTGATTTTAAAGGACATCCAGAAACATAGCGGTCCCAAGCTGGATTTTTTGCCCCAAGGTATCAAGGGGACGCTTATTACTATCCCGTTTAAAATCCGCAATGAGACCTTTGGCGCTTTAACTGTGACCGGGAAGAAGACGGGGGATGTTTTTTCTGAAGAAGACCTTTTTATCCTCTTTTTACTGGCAGAGAAGTCTTCCCTGACCGTAGAAAATTTGATCTTATATGAAAGCGTGATGTTAAACCTCCACGCCACATTAAGGGCACTGGTCAGTACGCTGGAGGCGAAAGACCCTTATACCAGAAGTCATTCGGGACGGGTAACCGCTTATGCCATAAAGATAGCCAGGGCCTTGGGACTTAAGCAGGAAGAGATCGATTCTATAGCCTTTGCCGGCTATCTGCATGATATAGGGAAAATAGGCATCCGGGATGATATTCTCTTAAAGCCGGGTAAGCTTTTAGCGCAGGAATATGATATTATAAAAAAACATCCGGTTATCGGTGAGAATATAGTTAAACACCTTGGGCTGTTGCCCAAGGAGAAGGCCATTATCCGGCACCACCATGAGAGATGGGATGGCAAAGGATATCCGGACGGACTTAAGGGAGAAGATATACCGTTGCTTTCCCGGATACTGGCGGTGGCGGATGCTTATGATGCCTTGACTTCCAACCGCCCTTATCGTAAGGCCAAAAGCCGGAGCGAGGCTATCCGAATATTGCAAGAGAACAGGTTTATCCAGTTTGATGGTCAGGGTGTAGATATTTTGGTCGGCATTTTGGAGGAGGAGGGCAATACCAAAGAAATTAAAAAGGGATCTAAGCGCCAGCACATGTCAATAGCTTGACGGTATGTCGATTTTTGCCACAGAGTTCATAGCGCGGCATAGCCGCAACCAAAGAAGTTCACGGTTCCGAGTTCCACGTTCACGGTTTTTTAACCCTGAACCCTGAACTGTGAACTTTGAGCCTGTCGACAGCCGAGACGGCTGTACTACGGGTGCAAGATTGAACATAGTCCGAGTTTCCCGATGGAAACTATTTATTTGGCATGATAAGTGCAAATACCTCGCATGGGGAGAGTGAATTTCTTGGACGAAAGAGAGAATATAGAAAAGCGAGAATTTGCCCGCGCCAGGGTCAGCCTGCCTGTTCAATACAATATCTTTGACTTAGAGGGATATAATAAGCTACGGGAAAAGAGAAAGGCTGAGACCCGGGTCTGCCGGCACAATCTTTTGGCTATTACATTTCCTCTTACGCCAATTTCCCGCCGCGAAGAGACAGATTATGATATAAGGGAACGCCTGGAAATCATTAATAATAAATTGGATTACTTAATAGGTCTTATTATAGGTGGTGTGCCAAAGAAGGAATATAAATATAGGGATGCGGTAGTGGAGTTAAGCGGCGCAGGATTGAGGATTATGACCTGCCGGCCGATTCCCACGGCAATGTATCTGGAACTCTGTCTTATAGTGCCATTTTTTCCCTATTTTATCGATGACATTTATGGACAGGTCAAAAGGGTAATCTCCGTACAGGAGGGAGATTCCCCTGAGGAGGCCTGTGAAGTGGCCGTAGAATTTATAGAGATAGAAGATGGCGTCAGAGAGAAATTGATTCAATTGACGTTTGAGAAACAAAGAGAGCTTCTGCGGAGCAGGAGGGAAGAAAAAATATGAAGCCACAGAGTGCACAGAGGAATTCTCTGTGTCCTCTGTGGTTAATTTTTGGTAAAATAGAGCAAAAGAACAGAGTAGGTGCACGGCCTTGGAAGATAAATTAATACAGGAAGTAATCCGTCAGCATTATATGTCCGGTATCGGGCGGTTAATGAAGGGCGTGGCCCATAATATGAATGGGCCCTTACAGGTTCTATCTATTCAGGTTGAACTTTTGAAAAAAATAATGGCCGAAGGGGGGGGGATTTTAGCTGACCTGGGCGCATTATCTTTCTCCGGCGAGGGTGGAAAACTTCTGAAGGATCTCGAGAGTAAACAAGAGATATGCGTTAAGAAGATCGGACAACTGGAAGAGGAGTTGGAGCGGCTGCATGGCATGACGGATTTTATTGTTAACCGGTGCGGCGCAAGCGAAGAGAACAATACCAGTATGGTGGACCTCAATGAGGTAATAAAAGATGAGGTCATCCTCCTGCACGCAGACCTATTTTTTAAGCATAAGGTCAGGAAGACACTAAAGTTAAAGGAATCTTTACCTCTGATCCCTGCCCGGTATCCGGACTTGAGCCAGGCACTGAATCACATTCTCCAAAACGCAATAGAAGCGATTATTGACGCAGAGGAACGGGAAATCATCGTTGAAACCGGTCTGAATGGCGGTAATGTCTTTGTTTCTGTACAGGATACGGGTTGCGGGATACCTCCTTCAGCCAAAGAGAAGCTCTTTACCCCGTTTTATACTACTAAACTTCACCCCCATCCCGGACTTGGTTTGTTTTTGGCCAGGAAGATATTGGAACCGTTAAGAGCAAAGTTTAAGGTCGAAAGCGAACCGGGAATGACCCGGGTGGCGGTGTTTTTCCCCTATAAAAAGAAGGAGAAAATGTGAATGAAGCTTGGAGATGAAAAAACCATGGATGAGTTGGTGCGGCAGATTGGTCAATACGTTGCCGAGACCCTGGAACCTACCTTTCGCGTTACACTGGAGACAGAGATAGGCAAGGCGCTGGACCGGGCTATAAATGAAGGCCGGTTCTATAAATACATGAGCGGGGAATTTCAAAAAGGGATAACCGGACTGTTCAAAGAAATATCTGACTTCAAAAAGACAACCGTTCAAACCGAATCCTCCTGCCTTCCGGATGCCCAGGAGAATGCCGAGAAGATGCTGTCAGAGGCATCCACCCAATTGGATTATGTCTTTAAATCTACAGAGGAAGCGGCCACCAAGATACTGGACATCATAGAGAAGAACATGGGGGTCCAGGAAAGGATATCGACTCTTCTGGAAAAAGAAGGGGCAAAGGTTTCCAGTAATGGTTTTGTTGGGGAGCTTAAGGCTATAAACACAGAGATACAGAATGATTATGTAGAGATTATGACTACCTTAAGCTTCCAGGATCTTACCGGGCAACGCATCAAAAAGGTTGTGGGATTTTTATCATTTATTGAAAATGAAGTGCTGCGCCTGTTGATCTCAACCGGGATGAAGATAAAGGAGAAAGCGGCCTATCCGGATAAAGACACAGAGCAGATCATCTCTGAGGCCGAAGCCAGGGCAGATATCACTTTAAAAGGACCGCAAGACGGGACAAGCCAGGCGGACATAGATAAGTTATTGGCTGACCTGGGTCTTTAGGTGAACTTTAATCTTGACCGGAGATATTTACAGCCAGATCAAATCCTCAGGATACTTGCCTCCACTTCCTCAGGTTGTGGCCGAACTCATGCGGGCCACCCTGAGTGATAAAACTTCTATAAGCGATATAGCCAAAATAATCCAGCGAGATCCTTCCCTTACCGGTTATGTGCTAAAGGTCGTAAATTCTCCCTTTTATGGTCTAAGCCGGAAGATTACCACGCCTTCTCAGGCCATCGTGATCCTGGGTCTCAGGGCCGTTCAGAATATCAGCCTGACCGCTTCTGTCTTCCAGACCTTTAGTGGGGTGAAAACAAAAAGCGCCTTTAGTGTCGAGCGATTCTGGTGGCATTCCCTGGCCTGCGCCCTGACCAACAAGCATCTGTCCGAAGAGGTCGGTTATGACAACAGCGAAGAGGCTTTTGTGGCCGGACTGTTGCACGATATCGGCAAACTGGTTCTCTATACAAACTTTAGCAGTGATTATGAAATAGTAGTCAAGAAACATCGGGAAGGAGAGAACCTGATTGTAACGGAAGAGAGCTTCTTTGGAACCAACCATGCGGATATTGGCGGATGGCTTCTGGATTCGTGGAACCTCCAGCCATTCATGGTGGATGCGGTTCGTTATCATCACCGGCCTCTTAAGAGAATAGTAACCGCCCTGTCCTTAGTCAAGACAACTTATCTGGCCAATGTGCTATCGCATGCCCTATTTGAAACCGGCGTTGAGGCCGGGCTTGGGGAAGAAGCGGAACTGGTGAGTAAATCACTGGGGGTTCCCTTAGATTATATAGATCAATTAAGCGAAAAACTGTCCAAGGATATTGAAGAACTTGCGGAGTGTATGGGTATCTCGGTTGAGACCCCCGGTCTTTCGCGCTCTCCGTCTATTAGTTACGGACAGTTGGATGATCTTTCAGAGAAGAAACAGAAAGAGATATGCGCTGCTATTAAGGATGTTTCACTTTTATTAGGGATGTTAAGAGCGCTCCTAGAGGCCAGGGATCGTGAAGAGGCTATTGATATAATCTTTGAGGCCCTTTCTATCCTGTTTTCCTTTGAATCGGCCCTTCTCATGCTGGTGGATAATAATGGACACACGCTGGTCGGCAAAAGGGCCTTCGGCACCAAACAGGACGACCTGGCTGAAAAGATAATCATTCAACTGGATAAAGACGGCAGTATCTGGCAGGAGGCTTTGACCTCAAAGTGCATAGCCCGCTCCAGGGAATTTTTTCGCAACCATTCATACACTATAATAGACGAACAGATCGGGAATCTCCTCAAGGCCAAAGATTTTATTGTTATTCCGCTGATACACGCGGGAGAAATCTTTGGCGTGCTGGCTCTGTGTGCGGAAAAATCATGGGATGAATCACAAGAGAGCTTACTGCAGGTGTTGGCCGTTCACGCGGCCGGCGCCTTAAAAACGCATAATCTTAGGGAGCGGTTATTTGAAGCCGACCGCCTTAATAAAACTATAGTCTATCACGCCCCGATCGGCCTTATCTCCCTGGATAAGGACGGGAGGATTATGCGTTTTAACCCGATGGCTAAAAAAGTCTTTGAGATACCGGCCGCCAGGAGCATGACCGGCCTTAATATCTGTGATGTTTTCGATGTGCAGTCAGATATTCTTAAGGAAAGGTTCGCGCCGCTCCTTTCCGGGCGTTATCAGGAGATATCTCCTTTTGAATATCGTGCTCCATCCGGCAAAACCTATTGGTTATGCGGCAAGGGGGTGCCCTTGGAAGACCGGAACTCCCTTAAAGGCTTTTTGATCCTGATGGAAGATGTGACCGAACGCATCCGGGCCGAAGAGACCATGCAGAAGTATGCCGCTTCCTTAGAGGAGCGGGTAAAAATAAAGACCCGGGCCCTGGAAGAAAGTCAGGCCCAGCTCTTGCGTGCCGCGCGTCTTGCCGCTACCGGACGTCTTGCCCGCAGGGTAGCCCATGAAGTGAATAATCCGCTGGGTATAATACGCAACTATTTACAAATTATGAGCCTCAAGATGCCGGAAGACGATCCGAAGAAGGAATCAATGCGTATTATAGATGAAGAAATAAGTCGTATCGCTTCCATAATTCAACAGTTAGTAGATTTTTCCCGGGCGGAGATGGTTAACCTCCAGCGCCTGGATATTAATAATCTTCTTCAGGACCTGGTCAAGATTATGCGGGAATCTTATCAAGAGCAGGGTATTACCATGATTTTAGATTTGTCAGAGAGCCCGGCTTATGCTAATGTGGATATTGATAAGATCAAGCAGGTCTTTATTAACCTGATCAAGAATGCGGCGGAGGCCATGCCGGACGGCGGCGAGATCCGGTTAGCTACGCGCCTGAGGGATAAAGATGGAAGGAATCTGGTGGCCGTTGAGGTGGCTGATACAGGAGCCGGTATCCCTGACGACGTCAAAAAACATATATTTGAACCTTTCTACAGCAGTAAGGGATTATCTAATTCCGGACTCGGGCTTTCAGTTTCTTATGGTATCATCAAGGCCTTAGGCGGCGACATTTCGGTGGAGAGCGCCGTAGGGAAGGGTACAACCTTTACCATTTTTCTGCCGGCGGGTTGATACATGAGTTTTGATCGCACCATATACGGGATTATTACTCATGGAGGAGTAGACAGGCTCCAAAATGTATAATATTTTGATTATTGATGACGAAAAACGGATGCGTGACAGCCTCAAGGTGCTTCTTTCGGGTGAGGGTTACGAGGTTGAAACCGCCGATAGTTGTCAGAGCGGCATAGAGTGTCTGAAGAAAGGCATTTATGCCTTGGTGGTTACGGATTTGGTTACTCCCCGATTGACCGGCTTTGAGGTGATGGATCATGTGGCCAAACATTGTCCTGAAACCTTAGTTATTGCTATGACCGGTTATGCCTCTCTGGACTCGGCCGTAGAGGCTATGCGCAGAGGCGCTTATGACTATATAGTTAAGCCTTTCAATTTTGACGTCATGAAATTGACGGTGAAGAGGGCTATAGATCGGGTCAACCTTTCCCGGCGGGTCAGGAAAACTGAAGAAAAATATAAATTGCTCGTAGAAGAAATAAACGATGGTTACTTTGTCTTACAGGATAAGAAATTGGTATATGCGAACAAGACCTTTGCCGGCATGTTGGGTTATAAACCGGAAGATATAACAGGCCGGGATGTTACATATTTTATCGGCCTTGGGACTTATCCTAAATTTGAGCAGTTACTATTGACTAAAAATGGAGATTCTGTCCAGGAGGAGTTTCATTTTAAAAGTAAAGAAGGGGCAGATGTCCCTGTAGAGATTCGGGTGACGCGGACTTATACGGATGATCAGCCTTCTCTGGTAGGGATATGCCGGGACATAAGAGAAAGAAAGGCATTATGGGATAAGATAATACGTTCGGAGAAACTGGCCTCACTAGGGGGACTTATTGCCGGGATCGCCCATGAATTAAACAACAAACTTACTCCGGTTCTGGCCTATGCTGAGCTGATGGGGGATTCTACGCTGGATCCTCAGAACCGGCGGCGAATTGAGATTGTCGCTAATTCGGCTATGGGAGCTAAAAAGGTCGTGGAATCGCTTCTCCTCTTCGCCCGTCAGGAAAAACCGCAGAGAAAGCGTATTGACATCAATGAAGTCATCCATAACGCCCTAAACTTGTTACAATATCAGTTTAAGAATGAAAAAATCGCCCTGAGACTGGATCTTAAAACTGATCTGCCGGATATCTTTGCCGATTTTCATCAAATGGAACAGGTTTTCCTGAATATAATCAAAAATGCCTTCCAGGCCATGGATGGGACAGGCGGACAATTAACCATTTGTTCGTTGAGTGATGAGAAAGATATTATAGTAGAAATTTCAGACACAGGTATCGGCATTTCCCCGGAAATCCAGCCGATTATCTTTGATCCGTTTTTTACCACTAAGGCCGAAGGCAAGGGCACAGGTTTAGGATTAAGTCTTTGTCATGGCATCGTGCAGGAGCATGGAGGCGAAATATCAGTAACCAGCGAGCCGGGCCGGACGGCCTTTCAGGTCAAATTACCCTTAAACAGGCCTGAAGCCGACCGCGGACAAGATAGATATTCATCCGGCGATAGTACGGAAAGAGAGGCCCGTAAGACCATCCTGGTTATTGATGATGAGGAAAGCATCTCCCTTCTTTTAAGTGAACTGCTGGAAGGTAAATATGAGGTCGCAAGGGTGTCGAACGGGCATGAGGCATTAAAGGTGATGGCGGACAGGGAATTCGATTTAATTATATCGGATATTAAAATGCCCGGTATGGATGGTATGGAATTTTTTAAATGGATTGAGACGAACAAGCCGTTGTATAAAAGGAAAATAGTCTTTACCACAGGAGTTACATTTGACGCGGAAGTCCACGCCTTTCTGGAGGGCACAAAAAACCCTTATCTTACTAAACCCTTCAAGATCGCCCAGCTTATGGAGGCCGTAGAGACGACATTAATGAAGAGTAACGAGTGACGAGTTACGAGTTACGAGTTTTTTAACCCGTAACTCGTAACTTTATTCTGGTTTTTCTCCCGCCCCTGAGCGCAGTATAACTATATCCACCCGTCTATTTTTAGACCGTCCATCTTCATTATCGTTCGGGACTACCGGGCGATATTCGCCGTAGCCGGCCGCTGACAGTTTCCTGGGGTCAAACGGATGGTATGTTAAGAGATGCCGGATGATTGCTGAGGCCCGGGCAGTTGATAATTCCCAGTTGGATGGGAATTGGGGTGTATTGATGGGTACATTGTCCGTGTGCCCTTCAATACGGATGTGATTAGGCGCTCTTAAGAGGGTTTGGGCTATCTCGTCCAGAACGGGTTTTATATCTTCGCGGATGGTGGCCCGGCCGATATCAAAAAATACCTTGTCCGCAATACTGATAACCATGCCACGTTCATCGATAGAGATGCTGACGGCCTGATTTAATCCCTTCTCCTTGGCCTCCAGAGATTTTTTGATTTCTTCGGCGGCCTTCTTAATTTTTTCTTCATAACCCGCGCCCTTATCGCTCACGAAACTGGGTTGAGCGGGGACGTTTGCACCAGGCATTACACTTCTGCCCCCTCCGCTTATCTCCGACAGGGGGATAGCGCCGAAGGCCCGCTGGATGGAGTCCATAACATAGCCCATCTTTTGGCCATCCACGCGGGACGAGGCGTACATGGTGACAAAAAAGGCGAACAGCAGGGTGATGAAGTCCGCATATGAGACCAGCCATCGTTCATGATTGACGTGTTCTTCGTGTTTTTTCTTTTTGCCCATGGTTATCTATCCTTTTTCGCGTACGGTCTGAGGCAGCGGTTTTTCTTTGGCGGCCTCAGACAGGAAGGATTTAAGCTTTTCTTCAATAATGCGTGGATTCTCACCGATGGAGACGGCCACCACCCCTTCCAGCATCATTTCCTTAGTAATTATACCGTCGCGGTTCCTTAGTTTTAATTTATTGCCGATGGGCAGGAAGATCAGATTGGCCGCGCCCACCCCATAGACGGTAGCCACGAAGGCTACGGCAATCCCAGGCCCCAGCTTGCTCGGGTCATCAAGGTTCTCCATAACATGAATCAGCCCCAAGACCGCCCCTATGATGCCAATGGTTGGCGAATACCCGCCGGCTGACTCAAATATCTTGCCGGCTACAGCGCCGTATTCTTCTGTATATTCTAATTCCGTTTCCATGGTCTCGCGAATAGACTTTGGCTCGATACCGTCAATGGCCAGCATGAGGGCCTTTTTCAGGAAGGGGTGCTGTATATCCTGGGCGTCTTTTTCCAGGGATAGTATCCCTTCTTTGCGGGCCTTATTGGCAAAACTGGTTATCTGGGCGATAATTTGATAAGGTTCTTCTTTCGGTTCGCTCAGGACGGTGCCGATACTTTTTACAGCGCCGATGATATCCTTAAGGGGAAAGCTGACAAATACAGCCCCCAATGTCCCCCCGAAAACAATGACGGCCGCGGTTCCCTGTGTGATGCTGCCCAGGTGGCCGCCTTCCAGTATCTGTCCGCCGACTATGGCGCCTACGCCTAAGATTAAGCCGATAATGGTTGCTATATCCATAATGTCTTATGTGGCTATTAGTGGTATTTATCTTCCGGGGTTTTACATCTTGTTATCGGCAGTATTAGTCTGAAACTTTAGCCATCAAGCTTGAAGATTTGGTTGAAAGTTGCCGAAGAGTTTTAAAGAGGGTTTAAAGGGAGATGGTTAAGGAAATGCCGGAATCTTTATCTTTTATCCCTATCCCCCTCGAAACCCTTATTGAGGAAAGTTCTCCTGATTTTGATATTTATTTGCGGCAAGGTATTAGGGAGGGCGGGTTTGTACTTTATCGGGAGGCGAACCTCTTTTTATCCCATAATCAGTTGGTGCGCCTAAAAAATAACGGAATTGGTACGGTTTTTATCCGGGGCGCGGATAGAGGCAAACGGTTACGCTATATGGCCGGTCAGCTCCGGCAGGTGATGGAAAGACAGAATATACCGGCATCAAAGAAGGCCGGTATAATTTATGGCCTTAGCAAGGGCGTAGTAGAGAATGTCATGGAGGATCCGCGGATAGAGAATGTAGAGATATGCAAAGAAGTAGCTGCGCAGCATGTAGCCCTTATCATAAGCGATGAGATGGCTTTCCAGAACTTTTTTAAAATCATGTCTTACGATTATTATACTCACACTCATAGCGTGAATGTCTGCATTTTTGTAACGGCCTTAATCAAGGTCCTGAGATTGTGTGACGAACAGACTATGAAGGTGCTGGGAATGGGGGCCTTGCTGCACGATGTAGGCAAGAGCCGTATAGATAAGGCCATTCTGAACAAACGGGGGCGGCTTACTCCGGAAGAGTTCGCGGAGATTAAAAAACATCCTGAACTGGGGTTTAAAATAGTACAGGATAGCTCACCGCTGCCCGCGGCAGGCGCAAAAATTATTCTGAATCACCATGAGAAATGCGATGGTTCAGGTTATCCCCGTGGCCTGAAAGGCGACGAGATAGATGTGTATTCAAAGATAACTTGCATAGTGGATATTTTTGATGCCCTGACCACAAATCGATGTTATAAGGGTGCATTACCCGGTTTTTCAGCCCTGGAGATAATGCAAAATGAGATGAGGGATCAGGTGAATCAGGCCTTATTAAAGGAACTCATCGTTCTAATCGGCAAAGTTTCCAGGCCTTAGGAGGTGATGATTTTGGACGGCAAAAATGATGTGTGGGAGATAGACCTGGATGACGATACGGGAAACAGTGATGAACTTGATCCTGCCGTCTTTAAGCTTATCTCTGAACAGATAGAGCAATTGCCTCCATTCCCGATGGTGATTAATCAGGTCCTGTCTATGATTGAGGACCCGAATGCCACGCTTGCCGATCTGTCCAGGATTATTTTGAATGACCCGTCATTGACCGGCATGATATTGAAGATTGTAAATTCTGCTTATTATGGATTTAACAGTAAAATATCAACGGTTTCACATGCTGTAAGTCTTTTGGGGTTCAATGAGGTAAAAAATATGGCCTTGAGCCTGCCTATCAATGACACCCTTTTCGCTAAAACCAGGTCGTCTGGTCTTAGCCAGGCCGACTTATGGGTACACTCCGTAGGCGTGGGTATTTGTGGCCGTAAGATAGGGGAGAAAGTGCGCTACCCTGTCCCCGAAGAGGCTTTTGTAGCCGGTCTGCTGCACGACATTGGGAAAACCCTGTTAAATGATGTATTCCCGGATAAGTTTGACCAGGCGTTGCACAGGGCAGAGGAACAACAACGGGCGCTCGTGGATATTGAACAGGAGTTATTAACTATCTCGCATGCTACAATCGGCTTCTGGCTGGCCCAACACTGGAAGCTGCCGGATGCCTTAACCGCTGCTATCCAGAATCACCATCAACCGCTCATTGCCATATCTGATGGAAATGCCGGTATACGTCTGGAAGCCATAATTTTCCTGGCTGATTTTTTGGCTAAATTCCTTTCGCTGGGGTTTAGTGGCGATAGATGCCTCCCTCAAATAGGACCGGAAATCGTTAAACATCTGGCTATTAAACCTGAAGATGTCGTCTCTATCGCCGAGGCTGTACAGAGGGATATTCAACCCACCTTACGGCCGTTTGGCCTGGAAATCGATTTGAAGTCGATTACTGCTGAAGACAAGACAAAGATGGCCGGTTTTTTTACAACCCTGGATTAGCCCGCCCTCAATCCTTTTTGCTTGCTTTTTCGCCTAGGTCTAAGTAAATTTTGATAAACTCGTAAAAAAGCCGTTTCACCGCTGAGTACGCAGAGCCCGCAACCCGCAACGTAGGGGCGCTGCTTGCTGCGCGCCCTTATTGGGCAGGGCAAGCCCTGCCCCTACGCCAACCTCGGCGACCCCGCGGTAATTTTGACTTTTTACGAAGCCGTAGAGGTTGATTTTTGAAAGTGGAACCAGCTAACAAAGGCGTACTCTACATAGTTTCCACCCCCATCGGTAATCTGGAGGATATTACTCTACGGGCCCTCAGGATATTAAAGGAAGTGGACATAATTGTTGCCGAAGACACCCGGTGGACGCGCAAGCTCCTTTCCCACTATCAGATTCACGTCCCCCTTATAAGCTGTCATGAACACAATCAGGTAGAAAAAAGTGAAGAGTTGGTGGGAAGGTTGCGTTCGGGTATTAAAGCAGCTTTGGTTACGGATGCGGGCACTCCCGGAATTTCGGATCCGGGTTATTATATCATCCGTGTGGCTATAGAAAATGGGGTCAGGGTTATTCCTGTTCCCGGGGTTTCGGCAGTTATCGCCGCCTTGAGTGTTTCGGGGCTGCCTGCAGATTCTTTCTCCTTCCTGGGTTTTTTGCCGCGGCAATCGTCCAGGCGTAAAGCTGTCTTACAGAAACTTCGTTACGAGAAGAGGACCTTTGTCATTTATGAAGCGCCTAAGCGGCTACCGGCTACTCTGCGGGATATTTTAGATGAGGCAGGAGACCGTAAAATGCTCCTGGCGAGGGAATTGACCAAGAAGTTCGAAGAACTGAAATGGGGTATGCTGAGCGAGGTACTGGACGACCTGGAGGGAAAAGATATCCGGGGTGAAATCACGTTGGTATTTGACGGCTCAAGGGAGCAGGAAGTGTTTGACGAGGATACAATACTTAATACTATCAGATGGTATCAAGAGAATACGGACTTAAAACTAAGCGGTATTATCCGTAAGGTGGCTGAGGAGTTGGGCGTCTCGAAAACAGAGGTTTATCGATTGGGATTGAAATTTAGGAAAGCTGATAGCTGATAGCTGATGGCTATAGGTGAATAATGACTACTCCCAAAATCAGTAAGATGTGTACTATCAAGAATAAACTGGGGCTCCATGCCCGGGCCGCGGCCAAATTTGTACAGACGGCCTGCCGTTTTAAATGCGATGTCCGGCTGGCCAGAAATGGTGAAGAGACAGATGGTAAAAGTATTCTGGATATATTGACACTGGCCTGTCTTAGGGGTACGGAAGTTGAGATTAGTGCTGTGGGGGAGGATGCGCCTGAGGCCGTCAGCGCCCTTGAAAAACTAATAAATGATAAGTTTGGGGAAGAACAGTGAAACGAGAAGCGGATAACGTCAAGACATTAAAGGGCGTCCCGGTCTTTCCGGGCATAGCCATCGGTAAGGCCCTGCATATAGATCGCCGCAAGATCAAGGTGGTTTATGAATACCTCATGAACGATGAACAGGTGGCGGCAGAGATCGTGCGTTTCAAGGAGGCAGTAGAACAGGCACACCTGGCCCTCCTGGCCATTAAAGAAGAAATCCCGGAGGAGTTAAGAGAACACTGTTCTATAATAGATAGCCACCTTCTGATCCTGAAAGATAAGATGCTTTACGACCAAACACTCCGGATTATTGCTGAAGAGAAAATTAATGCGGAATGGGCGCTTAAGAAGGCGCTGAAAGAAAGTCAGGCCATTTTCGAGCGTATCCAGGACGAGTACATCCGCAGCCGTTTTCATGATGTGGAGTTTGTTACAGAGAGGTTATTAAGGGTCTTGACCGGCCATTCACTGGAGAACCTGGCGGATATTGAAGATAATGTAATCGTAGTAGCGCATGATCTTTCGCCGGCCGATACTACCCAGATGAAACCGGACAGGATTATGGCCTTTCTGACGGATATAGGCGGTCGGACCTCGCATACGGCTATAATCGCCCGTTCCCTGGGGATACCGGCCGTAGTCGGTCTGGAGACGATAACCGGCGTGGTTTCAAGTGGGGATCAGATAATCGTCGATGGTGTGACGGGTACGGTCCTTATTAATCCGCCGGAAGAGACTATTCAGGAATACAGACAGAGGCAAAGCCGCTACGAAGATTATCGGATACAAACAGTCAAATACGGCCATCTCCGGGCGGAAACAATCGACGGCTATCAAATCAAGATAAAGGCTAACGTTGAATTTTTAGAAGAACTGCCTTCTGTTCTGGAGTATGGCGCGGAAGGCATAGGACTGCTGCGCACGGAGTTTTTATACCTGAACCGTGATGAATTACCCACCGAAGAAATCCTTTTTAATGCCTATAGCGAGGTAGTGGAGCGCATTGCCCCTAACCCGGTGACTATACGTACACTGGATATAGGAGGGGATAAATTTGCTTCATCAATAAAGTGGGTAAGCGAATCAAACCCTGCCCTTGGACTTCGGGCCATCCGGTTTTGTCTGAGGGAGAAGGGCATCTTCAAGGTTCAATTGCGCGCCTTGTTAAGGGCCGGTTGTTTTGGCGACCTGCGTATCATGTTTCCTATGATTTCCGGCAAGCAGGAGATAGTAGAGGCCAAGCGTGTTTTGGAGGCGGCGTGTGAAGAATTGTATCGGGAGGGAATACCGTATAAGGAATCGGTCAAGATTGGCGCCATGATTGAAGTGCCGTCGGCGGCAGCCATAGCCGACATCCTGGCCGAGGAAGTGGATTTTTTTAGCATCGGGACGAACGACCTCATTCAATATTCCCTGGCTATAGACCGGATAAATGAACACGTGGCCCATCTTTATGAGCCGCTTCATCCCGGCGTTCTTCGTATGATAAAGCAGGTGGCGGAAGCCGGTCACCGCGGGGGCGTTGAGGTGGCCATGTGTGGAGAGATGGCCGGTGAGGCGTCTTATATGCCTATTTTACTGGGGCTGGGGCTTGATGAACTAAGTATGAATCCCCTGGCAGTTCCTCAGGCTAAACGTATTATTCGCATGTCCACTATGGAAGAGGCTAATGAAGTGGTAAATGATATATTGCAATTTTCTACGGCTGATGAAATACACACCTACTTAAAAACAAAATGGGCTAAAAGGTTCACGGAAGAATTTTTGTGGCCTTCTTCCCAATTTACACTTTAAAAGTATTATCAGTCATCGCCTTTTTTCAGGGTCTTCAGGCGGGTGCGCATCTTGGCGACCAGATTTTGCATGTCCACCTGGAGGTCGGCCATTTGTTGATGTCTTTTCTCGTAAACTTTTATAAGTTCACTTAACCAATATTCAGTAGCCTGTATTTCACGTTCTCTGAGTTCGTTTTCAACCTTTCTTTTCATCTGTTCCATGAAGGCCTTGTCCATTGTCTGCATAATCCTTTCCGCTATTGAGATAATTTTTGTGGGCACGAGTATTGATAAGTCAGCCGTCAGTCGGCTTTTCCGGAACCATAGAGTTCACAGCGGGTGAAGTCGATCTCCTTCTTGCACTTTGGGCAGATGTGCTTAACATCAAATTCATCCGAGAATATCTCCTTTTCCGCTCCACAGTTCGGGCACTTACATATAAATGAGGTTAGATTCTTATTAGATTCAAATCCCGGGCAGTGTTTGGGGGTGGTCATCTCTGCGTCCTCCTCGGATGTCTTTTCTTAATAAACACTATACAACAAATCTAAAAATTTTTAAGCTGTTTATTGATATGACAGGGTGCCCTGGGTTTGACAAAAAAACCAGTTTACAAATACCGAAATTACATCGTAACATAGAAATATACGAGTGCTCATCCGGAAACTACTGTTTCCGGTTTCACGCTTTCAGCGATCAGCGGTTAGCTGTCAGCATGTTTGTTATCCGTTAACCGTTGTCCGACATTTTCTTTCGGTAAACGGTGAACGGTGAACCGGCTTCATGCTGATAGCTGAGTGCTGGCCGCTCGTCCGAAAATTTTTGGTTTCCGGGCGAAAACTATTTAATCAGGGGAGGGATGGATTATGGCGCTTATGGAGTTAAGCGTGGTGCCCCTTGGGTTAGGGACGCCCAGCGTCGGGGATCATATCGCAGATATTCAAAAGGAACTGGCCAAGGGGAAATTACCTTATAAACTAACGGACATGGGAACGATTATTGAAGGCAGTATATCAGATGTCTTATCCTTAGCCGCAAGGTTGCATGAGCTTCCTTTTGCCAGGGGTGTAAAACGTGTGCAGACCGTGATTATCATTGATGACCGGAGAGATAAAAAAGTCCTGTTAGATGATAAGGTGAAGTCGGTTCAGGCCAGGTTGAGGTAATAAAGAAATTCAAAGCTCAAAATTCAAATGAATGCCAAAGCTGAAAGTTAAACTTTGACATTCAGTCATTTGGATTTCCTTTGAACTTTGTATTTTGACATTTTGTTTTTCAGCCCGTCCGGGCGAAAGGTAAACACATGCGGAAGATACCGTTCATCGTTATTTCTCTTTTTGTCCTCCTGTGGTTAGCCGGCGTCCTCACGGGCGAAGTCCAGGGCGTCCTTGAGAAGGCCGTCAGTATATGCCTTGATTGCATAGGCATCGGATGAGGCAGCATCTGCGGCGAATTATCCAGTCCCTTTCGGCCTTACTCCTGAACGGTTACTGGTATTTTCCTGTAAGCCGGACTATATATCAGGGTCGGCTCAAGTCTATCTGCTCTCCGGGATTAAACTGTCATTCCTGCCCGGCAGCTACAACCGCGTGTCCGCTAGGGGCTATCCAGAATTTTATGGCCGGTATCCGTGCCTCAGTAGAAGCGGCGCGCTACCATTTTGGATTCTATGTCCTGGGATGGCTGGGGATTATTGGAGGACTGGTGGGGCGCATGCCCTGCGGCTGGATATGCCCCTTTGGTCTTATCCAGGACCTTTTATTTAAGATGCCCGGGCGCAAGATCAGAATACCCTATATCTTCAGCTATGGCCCTTATATCTTCCTGGCCCTGACCATCTTTATCTTACCCATCTGGGTGGTTGATGCCTTTGGATATGGTTTTCTGTGGTTTTGTAAGTTTATCTGCCCGGCCGGGACCCTGGAGGCCGGACTGCCGCTTTTAATCCTGCAACCAACCCTGCGTATGACGGTCGGGCATCTTTTTTACATTAAAGTAGCGGTCTTGTTTTTCTTTATTACCGGGAGCGTCCTGGCCAGCCGTCCCTTCTGTCGTACTGTATGCCCCCTCGGGGCATTTTATTCTTTTTTCAACCGGGCGAGCCTCTTCCAGCTCAAGTATCATCCGGAGAAATGCACGCATTGTGAGTTATGCTACCGGGACTGTCCCGTAGATATTAAATTTTATGAATCACCCAACGACAGGCGGTGCATACGCTGTCTGGTATGTCTGCGCGAGTCCTGTGCATTCGGGGCTATTTCCTGGGAGATGGGAGGCCTGGAAGGTCAAAGTTCAAGGCCCAAAGTCCAAAGCTTGAAGGCTAAAGGCTGAAAACACAAATGCCAAAGTTCAAAATCCAAATGAATGTCAAAGTACCGGTGTTCAAAACGTAACTCGTCACTGGTCATTAGTCATCGGTTGGGTTGGAAAGAATGACTATTGACTAATGACATTCACTTCTTTGATGTTAAAAAGATTCATGGCTTCCTCAATCCCCTGCCGGACTATGGCTTCAGACGCCTTTGCTGCTTTTTTTAAAGTCTCTTTTAGGAGTGCTATCTCCTCAAAAGAAAATGGCTCAAGGACATAGTGCTCTGGCTTCTGTTGAGGCAATGGCCTGCCAATCCCAATCTTAAGGCGTGGGAATTCCCGGGTGCCCAGGGTCTCAATAATCGAGTCCACGCCATTATGTCCGCCTGATCCTCCGCTTCGCACTATCTTTATGCGTCCTAACGGGATATCCATATCATCATGGACGACCAGAAGATCAGGGGGGGGTATCTTGTGGAAGTTAAGTATCTGTGCTACTGCTAAACCGCTCCGGTTCATATAGGTAAGGGGTTTGGCCAGGAGGACTTGCCTTTCGCCAATATACCCCTTACCAATGAGGCTATCCCACTTTTTTGCGGCGAGTGAGATCTGAAATATCCCGGCAAGGTGATCAATAAGGATAAAACCAATATTATGCCTGGTTTCTGCATACTTGATGCCGGGATTGCCAAGGCCAACAATACAACGCAACTTTATTTCGACTCTTTTGCCTCGGGTTCCTTGCCCTTGGTGGAAACCACTTCCGGTTCAGCGGCAGCGGCTTCTTCCTCGGCGACAACCGCTTTTTCTTCAGCTGCCGGCGGAACCACGGTAACTAAAGTGACGGCGGCATCGTCCAGCACATGGAGGTTTTCCGGCAGCTTCAGGTCTTTTATATGGATTGATTCCCCAATGTCCAGGGAAGTGACATCAACCTCGATGAATTCCGGAATGTCTGCCGGCAAACACTCCATCTCGATTTCACGGGTTACTGTCTGGAGGATACCACTTAGCTCCACTCCCTTGGCCCGCCCCTTGACGTGCAAAGGAACCCGGACCGCTATTTTCTTATCCATAGCGACTTCATACAAATCGGTATGGAGAATTTCCCGGCTTAGGGGATTCGTTTGCACTTCTTTTAACATAGCCATTTTATTTACTGTATGGCCATCGTCTTTAATGGTCAGGGCAAAAATGGCATTTTCGCTTCCAACCTTATTCAGCTTACGTTTAAGCTCCAGACTATCCAGAGTCAGGGGTTGAGGTGGAATTCCTTTGCCGTAGAAGATGGCCGGGGTAAGACCCCGACGGCGCAGACTGCGAGCCGCGCCTTTCCCCATTTTTTCTCTACTTTCTGCAGTTAATTCAATCTGTTTCATTTATTCCTCCTAAACAAACAAAGAACTTACGGAATCTTCATTATGAATACGTTGGATGGCTTCCCCCAGGAGTCCTGCTACAGATAATACCTCGATCTTCCGGCATTTTTGGGCCTCCGGCCCGAGGGGAATAGTGTCTGTGACTATCAGTTTACTTATAGGTGAGGCTTCGATACGTTTGATAGCCGGGCCGGATAAAACCGGGTGTGTGGTACAGGCGTGTATCACCTTCGCCCCGTGCTCCTGCAGGGCCTGAGCGGCCTGACAGAGTGTCCCGGCCGTATCTACCATGTCATCAAGTATAACCACATTTTTACCTTTTACATTGCCGATGATATTCATTACCTGTGATTCATTCGGTCGTTCCCGGCGTTTATCAATAATAGCCAGTTGTGCCTCCAGTCGTTTGGCAAAGGCCCTGGTTCTCTCTACGCCCCCGGCATCAGGAGATACCATGACCAGATTCTCAAGAAAATGCTCGCGTATATATTCCAGGAGCACGGGGGCAGCGAAAAGATTGTCCACGGGTATATTGAAAAAACCCTGGATTTGTCCGGCATGGAGGTCCATGGCCAGGACGCGGCGTGCGCCTGGCGTAGTTATTAGATCTGCCACCAGTTTTGCGGTTATCGGCGTGCGCGGAGCCACTTTTCTGTCCTGGCGGCCGTAGCCATAGTAGGGGATGACGGCAGTAATCCGCCTGGCCGAGGCCCGGCGCAGGGCGTCGATCATAATAAGCAATTCCATTAGATTTTGGTTTACAGGAGGGCAGGTGGGTTGAATCACGAATACATCGCTGCCGCGTACATTTTCTCCTATTTCGACCATGGTTTCGCCATCACTGAAAGTGCGGACAACGGCCTTACCCAATTCCATACCCAGATAGCGACATATAGCATGTGCCAGGGGTAGATTGGAGTTGCCGGAGAATATCTTGAGTCTGTTGATCATCTTCTGCACCTAATATCCGTTGACCGTTAACCGTTTACCGTTGACCGAGAAGAATTTGCTCTTGCGGTGAACGGTGAACGGTCAACAGTGAACAGTGAACGTTAATTGGCTGGGGTGGGAGGATTCGAACCTCCGAATGCGGGTTCCAAAGACCCGTGTCTTACCGCTTGACGACACCCCAACTGTTATAATGATCTTACGAGGTAAACTGTCCAGTCTGAATTGGACCTTAGCCTTTCATAGGCTAGCCGGGCTTTTTCTTCCTCCTTAAAAAGCCCGAATACTGTGGGGCCGCTTCCTGTCATCAATGTCCCCTCAGCCCCATAGGAAAGCAGAGATTTCTTCATAATATGAATAACCGGATACTCTGAGGCAGTAACCTCTTCTAAGTCGTTATGTAGAAATTGTTCTATATTGATAATGTCTTCGGGCGAGAAGATAAAAAGATTTTCTCCGGTTGTCAACTTTAAATTTTTATAAGCCCATTTAGTACTAACAGGAAAACAAGGACTTATAAGCACAAACCATAGCGGAGGAGATGAGTAAATAGGCTCCAGTTGATCTCCGATTCCACGCCCGATAGCCATGGTACAGGGTTCAAGAAGAAACGGTACGTCTGCCCCCAATTTGCTGCCTATGGATCTGAGATTAGCCCGGGCGCAGGGATTTCCGTACACCTCCTGCAATCCATTCAGTACACAGGCCGCGTCGCTGCTTCCACCGCCCAAGCCGGCTGCTACAGGGATATTTTTTCGGATTTCGATGTCAACACCCGGTAATAAGCCGGTGACTTTATAAAAAAGAGAAGCGGCCTGATAAGCAATATTCGTCTCATCTTCAGGCACCGTGCCCTGAGGACAGGACAGATTTATTCCCCTTTCCACTTTTCTGATAATTATGCAGTCAAATAAAGTCACCTTTTGAAAAAGGGTAAAGAGCGAGTGATACCCGTCAGGCCTTTTCCCGGTCACTCTTAAGAAAAGGTTTATCTTGGCAGGCGCATAAAGGGTAATATAATCGTTCACCGTTGTCCGTTCACCGTTCACCGAAAAAGACGGTTTTCGCGTTTTTCACGGAGACCGGCGGACTAATAACGGGAAATATGCTCACCATTGCCTGTTCACCAAAAAAACTTTTCAGGTCCTTACGGACAACGGTGAACCGATAACGGTAAACAGATACGGTTATTATTCACCCGGGGTAATACTCAGATACAAGGTTTGCCCTTCGCGCTGTACAAGGAATAAGATGGCATCCTCTTTAGCCGCTTTGTCCATGGCCATCCGGTAGTCTTTCAGATTTTTTATACTCTTGCGATTGATTTCTTTGATAATGTCTCCCTGATTGAAATCAGCATCTTCTGCCGGGCTGCCCGGCGCGACGCCTGTGACGATAACGCCGGTCTCATCTTCAAGTCCTAATTCCTCGGCTATCTCGGGTGTGATTTCCTGGACGCTTAGACCGATTTTTCTCTCCACCTCAGTTTTGGCAACAGGCGGTTTCTCCTCTTTCATTTCGGAAATCTTCGCGGTTAAACCCTGTTCCTGCCCGTCGCGAATAATTTTTATAAGGACTGTTTTCCCGACTGGAGTGTTTGCCACGAGGCGCGGCAAGTCCGACATTTCGTCTATTTTCTTCCCGTCGAATTCGATTATCACGTCACCGCGTTTAATATTTGATTTCTCGGCCGGGCTTCCGGCAAAGACGTCGCCCACCAAGGCGCCCCTGCCTTCTTTGATGCCGAAAGAACGGGCCAATTCAGGGGTCATTTTCTGGATAGCCACACCCAGCCATCCCCGGACTACCCTTCGTTTTTCCTTTAACTGGACAATAATTTCTTTGGCTATATTGATCGGGATGGCGAAACCAATACCCTGGCCGGTGGCTACTATAGCGGTATTGATACCGACTACTTCCCCTTTGACATTCAAAAGTGGACCCCCGCTATTACCGGGGTTAATAGAGGCGTCTGTCTGGATGAAGTCATCGTACGGCCCGGCCCCGATAATCCTTCCCTTGGCGCTGACAATGCCGGCGGTCACAGTGTGGTTTAAGCCAAAGGGATTGCCGATGGTTATTACCCAATCCCCGATGGAAAGGGCATCTGAATCACCCAAGGTTACCGATGGGAGGTCGCGGAAGGAATCGATTTTAATCAGAGCCAGGTCTGTCTTGGGATCCCGGCCGATGATCTCTGCCGAAAATTCTCTCTCATCCGCCAGCCGCACCTTTATCTGGTCAGCGTGCTCAATCACATGGTTGTTGGTTATGATATACCCATCCTTATCGATAATGATGCCCGATCCTAAACTACGCTGTTTCAGGTCACGTTCAGGGGATTGATCGCCGAAGAATTTCTCGAAGAAATCCCGGAAGGGGTCATTTTTATCAGATGGCCCCATAAAATGGCGGAATACCCGTCCTCCGCCCTTGATGGTGCGGACGGCGCTTATATTAACGACCGCCGGGCTTACCGCCTTCACTAAACTTGCAAAGGATGCCGGCAGCGCCTGGGGATTCACTGTATTTGAGGCCGCCGGACTTCCCATGAGATCAAAACGAGAGGCCAGAGCCAGACCAAAGACTATGGACGCTAATGCCACGGCAATTAAGGTAAGCTGGCGTTTTTTCTTATTATCCATAGGGATGCCTCTTGGGACCTTTATTAGACCTTAGACCTCACGAACATAACGCATGCGGAGGTCATACAGGATATGCTGGATCAGGGCTTCTTCGTCTTTGGTCAGGTTGCCCCTGGTTTTTTCTTGCAACATGGCAATGGTATCTATAGTATGCTTGGCAAAAACTAGGTCTATTTCCCTTTTCCCGGTGACCGGATCGGCTATTTCACCCAGGTGAACCAGGGCAGAGGTATTAAGAGAGAAGATAAGGGTGGAAAAATCAACCGGCGGCAAGACAGTGGGCCGTTTGGATTCCTTCGGTATCTCCTCTCCTGCCGGCCTTTCTTTTGAAGCGGCGGTAGTCTCCTGCCCTGACTTTTCCTGGGAGAAACTACGCCTGTCTCTTACCGTATATCCTTTTTCTTTGTCCTCGTTCATGGCCGATTATCCCTGAGTAGTTTTCATCTGAAAAGCCAAAAACTCTAAATTAGCTTTCAGCACTCAGCTATCAGCAGGAAGCCGGTCCACCGTTCACTGTTGACCGTTTACCGAAAGAAAATGTCGGACAACGGTTAACGGTTAACGGTTAACAAACATGCTGACAGCTAATCGCTGATCGCTGAAAGCGTGAAGCCGGAAACAGTAGTTTCCGGATGAGCACCAGTTATATTGCCACGAAACTGTTTAGAATTCAAGCGGTTGTGCCGACACCACCTGTGGTATTTTAAGCATTTCCTTGAGCACCTTAGCCGACACCGGGGCGTTTGTATTTAACAGGATGACATTTCTGCCCGGTCCTGTCTCCTGGCCAACGTGCATACGGGCGATATTTAAACCGGCCTCGCCCATGGTCGTACCGATAGCCCCAATGACCCCCGGCTCATCTATGTTATAAATAAAGAGCATGTGTCCTTCCAGCACCGCTTCCAGGCGGAAGGTGTTTATCCTGACCAGGCGCAGCTCTTTTTTGCCGAAGATCGTTCCGGAGAGGGCGTTTTCTTCCTGCGGTGTTTTGACGCGCAGGGTTATAAGATTGGTAAAATCTTCGGTTGTCGTGCTCTTTAACTCTGTGACCTTTACACCCCGTTCCTTGGCAATAATAGGCGCATTAACGAAATTGACGTCGTGCTTCAAGATGGGAGCGAACAGGCCCTTCAACATCGCTATAGTTATCGGCCGGGTATCCATATTGGCGACGTCGCCGACATATTCGATAGTCACTTCCTGGATGCCGCCCTTGGCTATCTGCATCTGGAAACTGCCCATCTTCTCGACCAGGGTCAGGTAAGGCTGAATGCTGGCCAGTACATCGGAACTTACAGAAGGAAAATTGACCGCATTGGAGATATTACCGTTTTTGAGAAAATCAACCAGTTGGTTGGCTATGGCTACGGCTACATTTTCCTGGGCCTCTTCGGTAGCGGCGCCAAGGTGCGGCGTGCATATAAATTTATCCATAGTAAATAAAGGGTAGGACTCCGGAGGTGGTTCCTGGGCAAAGACATCCAGGGCCGCACCGGCTACCTTGCCGCTCTGCATGGCCTCATGAAGGGCCCCTTCATCCACAATACCTCCGCGTGAGCAGTTAATCAACATGACCCCATCCTTCATTTTGGCGAATGATTCTCTATTGATCAATTCTTTCGTATCCTTAGTCAGGGGGACATGGATGGAGATATAGTCGGAACGGGTATAAAGGTCGTCCAGAGATACCAGCCCTACCCCCAGCTTCTCGGCAGTTTCCGGCCTGATGTATGGATCATAGGCTATGACGTGCATTTTTAGACCGCGGGCGCGGTCGGCGACGATACTGCCGATCCGTCCGATACCGATAATGCCCAGGGTCTTATTGAATACTTCCCGTCCGGTAAATTTTTTCTTTTCCCATTTGCCGGCCTTCATGGAAGTAGTAGCCTGGGGAATGTTCCGGGAGAGGGTCAGAAGCATGGCTATGGTGTGCTCGGCAGTGGTAACCACGTTACCGCCCGGCGTATTCATTACAATAATGCCCTTTTTGCTGGCCGCCGGTATATCCACATTGTCCAGTCCGATGCCCGCCCGGCCAATGACCTTGAGTTTCCCGGCGGCCCCGATAATGTCCGGGGTCACTTTAGTGGCGCTCCGGATGACCAGGCCATCACAGTCTTTTATCTCTTTCTTGAGTTCTTCCGGCTTGAGTCCGGTCTTGAAGACCACCTTAAGACCGGCATGTTTCAGTATCTCGATGCCTTTAGGGGATAGATTATCGCTGACCAGTACTTTCATCATTGGCTCCTTGCAGTCTAATCCTTTAAGCTACATCCCTGTGCTGGAAGAGATGTTCTTCCGCGGCCCTGACCCCGCTGCCCAATTCCATAGGGTAACCAAGTTCTTTTAAGACTATCTCCACAGCCGAGAGTACGAGTATGAGTTCGAACCTGTCGGTATATCCCATGTGAGAGATGCGGAATATCTTGCCCTTGGCCTCACCCTGGCCACCGGCAATGGTTATGCCGTACTTCTCACGCAGTAACTTGACGACCTGTTGCCCGTCCACGCCTTGCGGCGCCCGAACTACCGTGACGGCCTCCGAGGGAACTGCCGTATAGAGTTCGAGCCCCATGGCGGATACGGCCTTACGCGCCGCTTCGGCCAGCAGGCGATGATGGGCGAATAATTTTTCCAGACCCTCTTTTTTTATGCTAATCAGTACTTCTATTAGACCTGCGATCAGGGAAACCGCCGGGGTATAAGCGGTCTGGTCTTTTTTAAGGGATTTCCTTTCCTTAAGGAAATTGAAATAATATTTGGGCAGGTTTGACTTTTCGACCAGTTGCCAGGCCTTGGGGCTGACGCTGGCGAAGGCCAGACCCGGAGGCAAGCAAAATGCCTTCTGGGAACCGGCCACGACGATATCCAAACCCCACTCATCGACCGCGATGTCAAAGACGCCCAGGGCGGAGATGGCATCTACGACCAGTATGGTGTCAGGATAGGCCCTGACGACCTCGCCTACTTCCTTTATGGGGTGCTTTACACCGGTGGATGTCTCATGGGCCTGAATGAATACGGCCTTGATGCTTCTATCCGCTTCCAGGGCGGAACGGATAAGGGCAGGATCTACCGCCTCACCCCACGTTACGTCTATATTTATAGCCGTAACGCCGTAGGCCTCACAGATTTCCGTCCAGCGCTCTCCGAATTTACCGCCCCGGACGACCAGGGCCTTGTCGCCTTTGGATAACGTGTTGGTTACGGCCCCTTCCATGGCCCCGGTGCCGGAAGAGGCAAAGATAAGGACGTCGTTTTTTGTCTGGAAGAGATACTTGAGCCCTTCTTCGACCTCACGCAGTATAGCGGCAAACTGCGGCGCCCGGTGATGAATAATAGGTTGGGCCATGGCGAGCAAGGTGCTCGGGGCTATGGACACCGGCCCGGGGGCGAATAGATATTTTTTTTGCATCAGTCTATAGTTCCTTTATTGATTGTTTGGATTTTATTTTAACTTTCGAGGTTCTTGCAAAATTGTCTGTCATCCCCGAATGATTCTATCGGGGATATGGTTTTTACTTGAATAAAACCAGATTCCCGCTCAAAAGCGTTGCAGGAATGACAAAAAATGGAGTTTTGCAAGAGGCTCTTTCGATTATGTTTTGTCTAATGCCTTGATGGCAATATAACTTCACCCACGCTGACTTCGACGGGGCACTATATTCAGCCTGTAATATCTTTTACAAAACATGAATATATGCTACTATTCCCGGACGTTGTCAAGAGTAAACCGGCTTTATAAAGACCGCATGAGGAGATTTTTTATCCGGCAACGCATGGGAGATATATATGCCCCATCTCGCCTTTTATTTTGATTGCCTTCTTAATCCGCTCCTCTTCGTTGCGAAGGAAGATTTTGCCAACCTGGGGGCGGTAAAGAAATTAGGCGCTACGATAACCGGAGCGGTCGATCAGCTTTTATCTCAGGACATACCTGAAGAAGCGAAGGTCAGGTTGCTGGATATAAAAAGGCTATTCCAGGACTATGAAGGAAAGGCCTTGCCGGATAGGCGGGAAAGGGTAGCAAAGGCCCTGAGGGAATTATCCGGCTTGGCCGCAGAGGTCCTCTTAAGGAAATACCGGCAAGACAGAAAGATATTGGCACAGGATGTCCAGTTTCTAAAGGGAGTGGGTAAAGGCCGGTCTGGCAGGCTGGCCCGGAAGGGCATCAAGACCCTGGAAGATATCCTTTTGTTTATACCGCGCACCTATGACGATAGAAGGGCGGTTACAAAGATCGCTGACCTTAAGGTGGGCCAAAGGGCGGTAGCAGTAGGTGAGATTGTCTTATCCGGCACTATTCGTTACCCGTTAAGCCGCAGGGCGGTGTTTGAAATGATCGTTCGTGACCGGACCGGCCAGATTTCCGCCAAGTGGTTTAACTTCTCCCATGTATATATGGAGCGGGCATATAAAAGAGGACTGAAGGTGATCCTTTCCGGCGAGGTGCACTCCTTCCGTCAACAAAGGGAATTTATCCATCCGGACATAGAAATCCTGGATAGCGAGGAAGGCAAAGATACCAGTTTCGGCCGGATCATACCCGTTTATTCAGAGACAGAGGGGATATCGCAGAGGCAGATGCGGCGCATCCTAGATGGCGCTGTTACCGCGTATGCTTATGCCACGGAAAGTTTTATACCTGCGGATATATTGCGGCGAAGAAAGCTCGTCTCGCTCCCCCGGGCCCTTTCTATTCTCCATTTTCCGGGTGATGATACCGGCCTGAAGGCCCTTACAGAAGGTAAGAATACTTATCACCATAGCCTGATCTTTGACGAGTTTTTTTTCCTGGAGCTGGGTCTGGCCCTCCGACGCAGGCGCACGGCCAGACAAAAGGGAATTGCCTTCAAGAGTCAGCCCGGGCTTTTTCAGGATTTCATGTCCGGGCTCCCTTTCCCGCTGACCCGGGCCCAGAGGCGCGTCCTGGCCGGGATCGAAAAAGATATGGGCAGGCCCTATCCCATGCACAGGCTGGTGCAGGGAGATGTGGGCAGCGGTAAGACCGTGGTGGCCTTTGCTGCGGCCATGACGGCCATTGGTAACGGTTTTCAGGCGGCCATGATGGCGCCGACGGAAATCCTGGCCGGACAGCATTACGCTAGTTTCGAAAAGATGGTGGAAGGTCTGTCTGTGCCTGCCTATCTTCTTACCGGCAGTACGCCTCCTGCCGCCAGAAAGGAGTTATACCGTGATGTGAGTCAGGGTAATCCCTGCCTGGTCATAGGGACGCACGCCCTGATCCAGGAGGGTCTTGAGTTTGGCCGGCTGGGGCTGGTAATTGTCGATGAGCAGCATCGCTTCGGTGTCTTGCAGCGGGCGGCCTTGAAGGAAAAAGGGCCAAGCCCGGCCTGCGGCCGGCCTTTATGGCCGGATGTCCTGGTCATGACTGCCACTCCTATACCGCGCACGCTTTCCATGACCCTCTACGGCGACCTGGATGTCTCTATAATAGACGAACTTCCCATGGGACGGAAGCCCGTACAGACAAAGGTGTATGCAGAAGGGGCTCGTCCGCGGGTTTATGAAATGGTGCGGCGTGAACTGGCCAGGGGCGGGCAGGCATATATTATCTATCCCCTGGTTGAAGAGTCGGAGACCCTGGACCTGCTTAATGCCAAGGAGATGGCTGAGCGCCTGCAAAAGGAGGTCTTTCCGGATTATGCAGTGGGCCTTCTCCATGGTCGCCTCAAAGGGGCGGACAAAGAGGCGGTTATGAACCGGTTTAAGCGGGGAGAGGTGCAGGTGCTTGTCTCCACCACTGTGGTGGAGGTCGGCGTTGATGTGCCCAATGCCACGGTTATGGTGATCGAGCATGCCGAACGCTTTGGCCTCTCACAGCTTCATCAACTGCGAGGCCGGGTAGGGCGGGGAGAAAGGGAATCAATGTGTTTTCTTATTGCCCGCCCGGGCCGCGACTCCGATGCCGGTCAGCGTCTCAGGGTGATGGAAGAGACCACGGACGGTTTTCGCATCGCTGAAGAGGACCTGAAGATCAGAGGCCCCGGAGAGTTCCTGGGGACGCGTCAGTCCGGACTGCCTGAGCTGAGGACGGCCAATATTGTGAGGGATATAGCTATCCTGACGGCGGCCCGTGAAGAGGCTTTTCGCCTTATAGAAGAGGACCCGGAACTTAGCCTGCCCACGCATAGGGCGCTCAGGGAGATTGTGGAGGATCGCTGGGCCAAGGGTCTGGCGCTGGCCGAGGTAGGGTAAGTGCATTATTTCTTTTGACAACGGTTGGCGCAATAAGGTAAGAGTTTAAGTCCTCATTAAGGCATGGCAGGAAGGTTATCATGGCAAAACCTATTTACGTGGGATTGATTGGGTTAGGAACCGTAGGGAGCGGGGTGGCCAAAATTCTCCTTGAAAAGGGAGACTTACTGGCTAAACGGGTGGGGGCGCCTGTTGTCCTCAAGCGGATTGTGGATAAGTATCCGGACAGGATTAAGCTTAAGATAGCGAAAAAGATGCTCTCTACCGATATTGAGGACGTCTTTGGCGATGACGAAATCTCCATAGTGGTAGAACTTATCGGCGGGTACGAGCCGGCGCGTAGTTTTATCCTCAGGGCTATCGAACGGGGTAAACATGTGGTTACCGCCAACAAGGCCCTGCTTGCTGCTCATGGGAAGGAGATATTTACGGCGGCCGGGCGTAAGGGCGTGGATATTGGTTTTGAGGCCAGTGTAGGAGGAGGTATTCCGGTCATCCGGTCTATACGGGAAGGTCTGGTGGCAGACCATATCCAGTCCATATTGGGCATTATGAACGGCACTTCGAATTATATCCTGACCAAGATGACCGATGAAGGGAGTTCTTTCGGGGATGTATTGAAAGAGGCCCAGGCCAAAGGCTATGCCGAAGCGGATCCCGCCTATGATGTGGAGGGGATCGATGCGGCCCACAAACTGGCCGTTATCAGCACATTAGCCTACGGCAGTTTCGTGCGGCTGGAAGATATTTATACAGAAGGTATAGCGGGCATTGAACCCGTGGATATCGCCTTTGCCAAGGAACTCGGTTATCGTGTTAAACTTCTCGCCATATCCCGCTGCGACGGTCAGTCCATTGAAGTCCGGGTCCACCCTACCATGATTCCAAGCGAGCATCTCCTGGCCAATGTAAACGGTGTCTATAACGCCTTTTATATACAAGGGGATGCAGTGGGGCAGGTGCTTCTGTACGGGATGGGGGCAGGCATGATGCCTACCGGCAGCGCGGTGGTCGGCGACATTATTGATTTGGGCCGTAATGTGCTGAAGGGCACGACCCAGCGTGTCCCGGCACTTTCGTGTGCGATCGATCAATTGCGGTCACTTCCGGTCAAGCCTGTGGATGACTTGGTCTGCCGGTACTATATGCGTTTTTCTGTTGTGGACAGCCCGGGTGTTTTATCCAAAATTTCCGGGATACTGGGACGCAACGGCATCAGTATAGAATCAGTCATCCAAAAAGGCCGCGATGTCCGCGGCTCTGTTCCCATAGTCATGATGACGCATGAGGCCCGGGAGAGCAACGTGCGCAAGGCCGTGGCCAAAATCGACCGCCTGGATGTGGCAACCGCAAAGACCATGTTTATCAGAATTGAGAATACGTTGTAAAACAGGTAACTTCTAAATACGAAGCACGACACCCTGCAACTGGAATCTTAGAGGTTGGACCATTTCAAAGCACTAAAGTGATACGAAATTAGGAATTTCTTTATATGAAGTATGTAGTCTTGATCGGGGACGGCATGGGGGATTATCCGCTGGAGGAATTAGGCGGGAAGACCCCGCTCCAGGCCGCTTCTACTCCGGCCATGGATTTCCTGGCCCGGGAGGGTGAACTGGGGTTGGTAAAGACCGTGCCTCCAGGTTTTGAGCCGGGTAGCGACGTGGCCAATCTCTCCATACTGGGATATGATCCTGCCTCCTGCTATACCGGTCGCGGACCGCTTGAGGCCGGAAGTATGGGGATAAGATTGTCGCCTGATGACGTGGCCTTCCGGTGCAACTTGGTCACCCTGGACTTTATGGCCGATGGCCGGACAGTTATGGTTGACTATAGCGCCGGTCATATCTCTACTGAAGAGGCCCGCGCCATTGTGGCCGATATCGGCCGGAAGGTGAAGGTCAACGGCCTTACGCTTTATCCCGGGGTAAGCTACAGGCATCTCCTGGTCTGGGCGGAAGGCAAGGAAAAGCTGGCTACAGTCCCGCCCCATGACCATACCGGCAGGGATGTCTCTGCCCATTGGGGAGTCTATCAACACGACCCGAATCTGATTAACTGGATATCCCAGGCATTGATTATTTTAAGGGACCATCCGGTGAACGAGAGGCGCGTGAAAGAGGGGAAAAAACCGGCAAATGCGGTGTGGCTGTGGGGGCAGGGACGGGCACCCCATATGCCGAAATTTACCGAACGTTTCGGCATCAAGGGCGCTATAATATCGGCCGTTGATCTCTTGAAGGGCATCGGCGTCTATGCCGGACTTGAACCTATTGCCGTTCCGGGCGCTACCGGTTATCTCGACACCAATTATCAGGGGAAAGCAGAGTACGCCCTGGCCGCTCTTAAAGAAAAGGATCTGGTGGTGGTTCACGTGGAGGCCCCGGATGAGGCCTCCCACGGCGGGAATCTTGAAGAAAAGATAAAGGCCATAGAGAATTTTGACCGGAAGGTAGTGCAGGTTGTGGTAGATGGTCTGGCTGAATTTGGCGAGCACCGCATCTTACTGGTGACCGACCATTACACCCCTATTTCGATAAAGACACACGTAGGCGAGCCTGTGCCCTTTGTCATCTTCTCTTCGAACAGGCGGGGCCGGACGCGAGAGGCCGGGTTTAATGAGGTTTCCGCCAAGGAAACGGGCTTATTTATCAGGGAAGGCCTTAAGCTTATGGAAAGATTCATTAGAATATGAATTGAGGGCTTGCCCATCTTGACAGATATGGTTTTATGGTGTACTTTACAAAACGTCTGACGCGGGGTGGAGCAGTCCGGTAGCTCGTCGGGCTCATAACCCGAAGGTCGCAGGTTCAAATCCTGTCCCCGCTACCAAATAAATTCAAGGGGCTATCCGCTTTCGGCAGATAGCCCCTTTTTTTGTCAAATCTGCGAATTACCTTTCAGCCTCTTCGTCCTGAATAACCGCAATAATTCCGTCAGTCGTCTTAATCAAAATTAGACTTATTGTGTTATTCACCCGATTGTTGTATAAACTGAATGATATTTAGGTGATATGCTAAAAAGAAGAGTCTGCTCGATATATAATGTTCAGCGGCTTTTACAAGAACAATAGGTTATGTCTGAATGGCTGTGTAAGATATGCAAGACTCTAAGAATTTGATAAAATTGATTTATGAGCGCGCTGCTCAACGGCTTCTATTTCTTCCCCACGCTGTGCGGCAAATGATGCGATCAGAGCGGATGATTTCGCCTTCAGAGATAAGACAGATCATTGCAAATGGAGAAATAATAGAAGATTACCCCGATGATGTCCGAGGCCATAGTTGCTTACTTATGGGTAAGGGGGCAAGTGGAAGATCTATCCATGTGGTTTGTGCGCCTAAAGATGAGTATCTTGCAATCATAACAGCCTACATTCCCACTCTGGATGATTGGGAGGAAGGCTTCAAGGTGAGGAAAAGGTAATGAAGTGTATGTATTGTAAAGGTGAAATGAAACGAGGGAAGGCCCCATTCCATATTGACAGGAAAGGGGTACACTTAACGCTCGATGACGTCCCGGCCTGGACTTGTCAGCAGTGTGGCGAGTCTTATTTCGAGGAGACGGAGGTCGAGTCAATCCAGGCAATGATTCAAGCCGTGGAACAGGAGGCGCAGAAACTCGCCACTACTGGATAAATCAACCTTCGTTGTTGAACAGGGGGCTACACCAGACGGCTTAATTTTCTGGGACATCTCTAAGAAATAAGGGGACGTTGTTGAAAACTATCACTTTACAAGGGCATAGCTTTATGCTAAGAAACCTCCATGCCTCGGCAAGCCAGATTAGATACCCCGGGAACCCTTCACCATGTAATGATCCGTGGAATCGAAGGCCAGAATATCTTTCGGGATAATACAGACAGAAAAGATTTTCTTTCTCGCATCGCGCAATTGATTGAAGAGACCGGCACCAGAATCCTGGCCTGGGTTCTGATGAACAACCATGTCCATCTGCTTCTTTTCAGCGGCCATCAGGGTATCTCCAAGTTTATGCGGCGTCTTTTAACCGGCTATGCCATCTCCTATAACCGGAGACACCAGAGAACCGGTCACCTCTTTCAAAACCGATACAAGTCCATCCTCTGCGAAGAGGAACCATATCTATTAGCACTGGTCTGTTATATCCATTTAAACCCCTTGAGGGCCTCCATAGTAAAAAGCATGGAAGAATTAGACCGTTATCCCTGGAGTGGTCATGGCGTCTTAGTGGGGAAAATAAAAAATAACTGGCAGGAAAGAGACTATGTGCTCAGGCAATTTAGTGAATACAAAGGAAGGGCGGTTCGGACCTATCGCAAGTTTATGGAGGAAGGAAAA
The DNA here is from genome assembly GCA_031082315.1 of Thermodesulfobacteriota bacterium. NCBI lineage: Bacteria > Pseudomonadati > Thermodesulfobacteriota > Thermodesulfobacteriota bacterium. The sequence goes on along the minus strand of JAVHLC010000004.1, from coordinate 47,489 downwards.
GATCAAGGGAAGCGGTCGGAGTTGATAGGAGGAGGCCTGATCCGAAGTCTGGGCGGCTGGTCACAGGTATTGTCTCTCCGGGATAAAAAGGATTCCATAACGCATGATGCCCGCATCTTGGGTAGAGAAGACTTTGTAACAGAGATATTGAAAGAAGCCGACCGGAATTTAAAAAGGCAACTACGGCCAAGGGAAAGAACAGCCCTGATAGACCAATTAATAAAGAAAATATGCAAGGAAGAAGGGGTAAATGAACAGGAACTGCGCATGGGAGGACGGAGGAGAAAGGTTTCCAGTGCCAGAGCCAGGATTGCGTATCAGTTAAGTTCTGAACTAGGAATCCCGGCGGCTGAGATAGCCAGGCAATTGGGGGTATGCACCTCGGCCATTGTCAAGGCTATACAAAATTCGGAATCTATGAAAAATAAGTGACTGTTTTCAACAACGTCCCCTAAGTCCATAAATTTATAGACGCCCTGAATATTCTTTCGGCTTTGAGCTTCTACTTTCCGATACGCCCCAGAAGGCGTAACAGGCCATCCAGGATCACAATGGGATGCGGCGGGCAACCGGGAATGTACAGATCGACAGGAAGGATACCTTCCACACCGTCATGCACTTCTTTGTGTCCGGCATAGGGTCCGCCCGCAATGGCGCAGGCGCCCACGGCAATGACAATTTTCGGTGCAGGAACCGCTTCATAGGTTTTTATTAAAGCCGGCTTCATATTCTCCGTCACCGGGCCGGTCACGAGGATTCCATCTGCATGGCGGGGTGAGGCGACAAACTGAATACCGAAACGGCCGAGGTCGAAGACAACGGTAGTGAGCACATTCGTGTCCGCCTCGCAGGCATTGCATCCGCCGGCGCTTACCTGCCGCAGCCGCAGCGCCCGGCCGAGCAGACGTTTCATTCGGGCATCAAGGGCCCGGGCAGTCCCCGTACCTGTACCCGGTAGAACCAGGTCTTGCCGCCGTCTGGCAGCCATGCGGTATTCCCGGGAAAAACGGATCGCATTCACGGGACATGCAGTTTCACATTCCCCGCAAAAGAGACATCGCCCGAGATCGAGATGCAGACCATCTGCTGATACCTTTACTGCGCTCGTGGGGCAGACTTCCGCGCAGACCCGGCACTGTCCGGGGCACCGCGCCGCATCCACTACCGGGCATCCCCGGTAACGGTCCGGCAATATCGGTTCTTTCGCGGGGAAGGGAATCGTGCCGTATCCCAGCTTACATCGAGCAACTAACTCCTTGAGCATTCCATCTCCCGATTCACAGGTCGTGTCCGCAATACGACAAATTGAAGCTCTTGTTGCAGAGCGGAAAATCCGAGATCTGCTGGTCACGCAAGGCCATGGCCAGTCCCATCCAGTTGTGAAAGGACGGGTCCACCACCTTGTAATGGGCGAAGCGCCCCCCGACGTCCGTCACTGCCACGTGGCAGATTTCCCCGCGCCAGCCCTCTGCCAGGGAAACCACGAGGCGCTCAGGCGGCAGTTCCCCGGTCGCAGCCCGTATGGGTCCGCCCGGGAGCATCTCTAGCTGTTCCTGAATGAAGGCCACGGAACGCTGGATTTCCAGCCACCTTACGTATGCGCGCGCAAAGACATCGCCTGTTTCCCCTATCGCAATCGGAATATGGCGTAGGGCATAGATTCCTGACGGGAACTCGTAGCGGACATCCCGTTCCAGGCCGCAGGCGCGTGCAGCCGGCCCCACCAGTCCCAGGTCTTCACAGGTCTGGCGCAGCACCCTTCCCGTCTTCTCAAATCGCCCCACGACGGACGGCGTCTTCCAGAGGAGATCTACGGCCGTGGTCACATTGTTGTAAATCCGCCCTATTCTCTCCAGCAAGAGCTTGGCCTGATCGGCGTCCAGGTCAAAAACCACACCGCCCGGCCGCACCAGCCCTCGCCCGAAACGATTTCCACAAAGGAGCGCAGTCAGGTTTAGAAAGTCGCCACGCAGACGGCCGCAATGAGCTGCCGTAGGCAAATATCCCACGTCGCCGGCCAGCGCGCCAAGATCTCCGGTATGATTGGCGAGTCTCTCAATCTCGAGCGCCACGGCACGCAAGGCGTAAGCCCGAGCCGGCACTATACAGCCCTGCAAAGCCTCTATGGCCTGGCAATATGCGGTCATATGGCCTACGGACGTATCACCGGCCAGGGTTTCCATATAGTGAGCGCTGCGCGAGGTCGGTCCGCCGAGCATGGCCCGTTCGACTCCGCGGTGCTGATATCCAAGTGATATTTCCAGGTGATAAACGTTTTCTCCGTGGCATTGAAAACGGAAATGACCGGGTTCAATTATCCCGGCGTGTACCGGACCTACCGCCACGTCATGGACCTCTTCGCCGGCAACCTGGAAAAAGTCGGTCACCGAGGGCTGAATGGCCTCAGTGGCGGAACGCGCCCAGGCGTCGTAACCCGGGCGGTAGGAATGATGGAACCGTATGGGCTTCAGCCAGGGGTGTCCCAAGGGCCGCACCCCCCATTGTTCGGCCATCTCCCGTTCGAACCAGTGGGCCTGCGGACAGTCAACGGTAAGCGACGGATAGCAATCGGAGACTTCGGTCTCGACAATAAAGAGCGCTCCTTCGCTGCTCCGGGCCAGTACGGCCAGAAGGCGAAGCGTGTTCGGCCCATGCGGCCTCCCAAAAAGGGCGGCAAGGCGTGCGCCGTCGGCCACACTGCGAACCACGGTTTCTCTAAATTCAGCGGTGGAAACGAGCGGTATATCGCGGAGACCCACCGGGCAGCTATTATAGGCGCGAAGACGCTTTGGCCCCATTTTTCAAGATCCTCCAAGCATTATGGCCGCCTCATGCAGGGTGCGGCCCAAAAAAGGCGGCAAATACAGACCCAGCATCAGGACAAACGCCCCGAGCGCTGCCGCAGGCACAAGCGCCAGCAGCGGTTCCGCGCGGGATGGTCCCTGATCTTCAGGGGCCTTACCCTGGGCCATACGGATCACAATAGCAGCCATTCCGGCAAAGATGGTAGAAAGGAGCAATAGATAGGTTACGGCCACAACGGTGTATCCCTTGTCGAATGCTGCCTTGAGGATAATGAATTCACTTACAAAAGTACCGAAGGGAGGCGCGCCCGTAATGGACAGAAATCCGGCAACCCACAGTACGCCTGATGCCGGTACGAGTTGCAGGATGCCCCGGACCCGTGCGGTAGATTTTGTTGCGTACACTGTCAGCAGATTTCCGGCTACGAGAAAGAGCATCCCTTTAGTCAGGGAGTGGTTGACGGCGTGAAAGACGGCGCCGAAGATTCCGTCCCCGCCCAGGCCCACTCCCAGGGAGAGGATGCCCATATGTTCTACACTGGAGTAGGCCAGCATTCGTTTAAAATCCGTCTGGGCAATGATGAACACGGCGGCAACGGCCATGGACACGAGGCCGAAGGCGATAAACGCCTCCCGGCCAAAGGCCTCGATACCGGCTGCGCTGCACACCTGCTGGATGCGCAGGATGCCCAGGAATGCGCAGTTGAGGAGCGCTCCGGAGAGAAGCGCCGAAACAAGCGATGGGGATTCACTGTGTGCGTCGGGCAGCCAGGTATGCATGGGGGCAAGTCCCATCTTGGTCCCGTACCCGATCAGAAGCAGTACGAACGCGGCCTTCAGCCAGGGCACGTTCAGCTTGCCGGCCTGCGCCATGAGATCGGCCACAACGAGCGGTATGGAACCGCCACCGGGAGCCGATGCGGCTACGGTGAGGAAGAAATTGCCAAGCAGGGCCAGAGCGATCCCGACCGAGCAGAGCAGCAGATACTTCCAGGTGGCCTCGAGAGAGCGGTCGTGCCGATGGAAATATATCAGGGGGGCGCTGGCCAGGGTCGTAGCCTCGACCGCCACCCAGAGGAGCCCGAAATGCTGGCTTATGGTCACAAGCGTCATGGTGGCCAGAAAAAAGAGGAGGCACCCGGTGAATACCGCCTCCGGGGCATTGGTAAAGAGTACGCCCTCTTCAAAGTCTTTCCGCTCTCCGTGGGGTTCACGCTTCAGGTACCCCAGCGCGTAGAGGGCGGAGGCCAGAAAAAGCACACTGGTAATGCTCAAGAAGACGAGGCCGCCCGCATCCACGGCCAGCCACCCGCCCAGGGCCGGAACCGGTCTTTTCATCCATGAGGCCGCGGTCATCGCCAGATGCGCCAGTGCCGTGGCAACAAGCAAGGCGCGCCGCAAGGCATCGTAGCGGATGACAAAGCAGGCAAGGGCTGCGGCGGCGGGAATAAGGACGAGAGCAAGCGTCATGGGTTGGATTCCTCAGTTTCGCCCTGGTTCCAGTCGCTGAGACGAGCGAGCCTGTGGGTATCGATGTGGTCGAACTCGCGGCTTATGTGGAAGATCATGATTCCCATAATGAAGACGGCTACGAAGACGTCGAGCAGGACACCCATTTCCACCAGCCACGGCTGTTCGGACGATATGGTGGTCCCGAAAGCGTAGATGCCGTTCTCCAGCACCAGATAACCCAGGACTTGGGTGAGCGCTTTCTTGCGGGTCACGATAAGGAAGAATCCCACAAGGATGGTGAAAAAGGCGATGGCCACCATTAGCCGCAAATCCGCTGAAACAGGCAGCGCCAGACGCGATCTCATGCAGAGGACGACGGCGAGGGCCACGACCCCGAAGATGAGGGACAATACATACCCCACAAAGGGCTCGGTCTCGCGCCGGACGTCCGCGGCCCTCAATGCCTTAAAGAGCAGCCACGGAAAGACCACACCCTTAAGAACCAGAGCGCTTGCGGCGAGCACTATGGCATGAACGCTCCATTCCGCAGAACCGAACAGAATGGGCAGAAGGCCCAGGGCTATTCCCTGGACCGCCACAACCCGGATACAAAAACCGAGCTGGCTCGATCCAAGCAGCGCCAGGTTGCTCAGGATCAAAAGCAGGGTAATGGTGTCAAACCAGGTATTCATCTTTACCTCAGAGCCAGAATCAGAGCCAGGGTGGAGAATGCGCCCGCCCCCACCAGGAGCTGCGGCACGCGCACCAGGCGCAGGCGCGCCATACACGATTCCACAATCCCTACCAGCACCGCGACCGCCATAATCCCGACAAGGACGGCCGCCCCGTCAAGCCAGGGATTGCCCGTCCGGACCGGCACCACCAACCCTACCAGAATGGCACTCAGCACCCAGAGCTTGAGGGCCGCTCCGTAGAGAATGAAACCGAAATCCGGGCCGCTGTGGTCAAGGACCATGACCTCGTGGATCATCGTCAGTTCCAGGTGCGTGTTCGGGTCATCCACCGGGATACGGGCGTTTTCCGCCAGGAGGACAATAAACAGGGCTACCGCCAGGAGCAGCAGGATGATGCCGGACCGCGTCCAGACCTCGCCCGTCAGGGCGAAGATCATGCCCGAGAGGGAAAGGCTCTTTGTTTCCCGCGCCAGCACTGCCAGTCCCAGCAAGAGGGCCGGTTCCGCCAGAGCGGAAAACCACACCTCGCGGCTGGCACCCATGCCCTCGAAGCTGGAACCGGTGTCGAGGGCCGCAACCACTGTAAAAAAACGCATTAACCCCAGCAGATACGCGAACAATATCAGATCACCGGCAAAGGAGACGGGCGCACCTATACTGCCCAGAGGAACCAGGGCCGCTGCCGCCGATACCGCTGCCAGTCCGACCACGGGGCCGCTCACAAAGACCCATGTGGTTGTGCGGCTGTAGACCGCACCTTTCTGCAGGAGCTTCCAGCAATCAAAATAGGCCTGCACGAGGGGCGCCCCCCGGCGTCCGGCAAAGAACGCCTTGGTCCGGTTTATGATGCCGAGGAGCAAGGGGGACAGCAAAAGGGCCAGGAACCAGGAGACATATCCGGCAGTGTTCATTGCACTCACCCCAGTTTCCATACGATCAACGCCATGAGGGCCACGGCGATATAGAGCATGTACAATTGCACGCGGCCGTGCTGCAACCAGCGCAGTCTCGAAAGGCCCCATACCACGCCGCGAAACACGGGAGCGTACAGCTTCTCGCGGTAAGTATCCGGAGTAAACGTATGGAGGGCCGCACTCCGCGGGAAAAGACCGGAAGGCCGCGAGATGCGGCGTTCTGTCCAGAGAAAAATGCGGAAGAAATCCGTCAGGGGTTGAGCAAAGGAGGACGCGGTGTACTGCATGCGCGGCGAGGGCTGGGCATACCCGCAATCCCAGGTAACGCCTTCCCCTATGGTACGCCTTGCCAGGAGCCGGCGCCGCAGCAGTGCAAGCGCACCAATCATGGCCAGCAGGCCGCAAGCTCCCCGCGCCACCACGGCGAGCGGCTGGGCAGCTGTCATGAGTTCCGCTCGCACCACGTTTCGTGCCAGCGGCGCAAGCTGTGCCACCACGGGCGCCATGAGCCTGAGGGCCAAGGGCGCCAGAAGCCCGATCAGAACGCAACCGGCGGCCAGCACGCCCATCGGAAGGCGCATGGCCCATCCCGCCTCGTGGGTCCGGGACAGGTCGCTCCGCGGCTCGCCGAGGAAGATAATGCCGAAGGCTTTGGCAAAGCAGGCCGCAGCCAGTCCTCCGATCAGGGCCAGGCCGGCAATGACGGCAGACAGAGTGCCGACCACGGCTGCATCATTCACCGCTCCACCCCGGAAGGCGCCCAGGTAGATCAGAAATTCGCTTACGAATCCATTCAGGGGCGGCAGGCCGCAGATCGCCGCCGCGCCGATAAGAAAGGTCACACCGGTCCATGGCAGCCTTTTCAGAAGTCCACCCAGAAGATCAATCTCCCTGGTCCCCGTACCGTGAAAAACCGAGCCGGCTCCGAGGAAAAGAAGACTCTTGAATATGGCGTGGTTCAGCACGTGGAGCAGACCACCGGAAAGTCCCAAGACGATCAGCGCGGGCGACCCTATGCCCGCCCCGATGACCCCCACGCCTAATCCAAGGGCGATGATCCCGATGTTCTCCACGCTGTGATAGGCCAGAAGGCGCTTCAGGTCGTGCTGCGCCAGGGCAAAGAGTACCCCCATAATTCCTGAAGTCAGCCCTATGGCCACCAGCAAATATCCCCACCAAGGTGAGGGAGGTCCCAGAAAGGTCAGGGCCCGAAGGATTCCGTAGATACCGGTCTTGATCATAACTCCGGACATAAGGGCCGAGACGTGACTCGGCGCTGCGGGATGGGCTTCCGGCAGCCATACGTGCAAAGGCAGAAAACCGGCTTTGGCCCCGAACCCGACCACGGAAAGGAGAAAAAGCACTCCGGCCGATGTTGGTACCCCAAAGGCACAGATGCGGTCGAAGTCGAATGATCCCACCTCGTTCCCAAGCAGGACAAAGAACGCCAGCAAAAATGCAGCACCCACGTGCGTGGCTACGAGGTACGTCCACCCTGCGTCTCGAACGCTCTCTTTGTGATGCTCAAAAGTCACGAGGAAAAAGGAGGCGACGGACATGAGCTCCCAGGCCACGAGAAAGAGCACCGCGTTGCGCGCCACGAGCACCATGCTCATACTGGCCACGAGCAGGCTGTAGAAAAACCAGTGCCCGCGGACCGAATACTTGCCGTAATAAGGGGTCAGGTACTCGGTGCCGTACAGGGCCGCCAGCGCCGAAATTCCCAGAACCGGAAGGAGAAAAAATGCCGAAAGTGGATCGATGCCCACAGCAAAGGACCCGTAAGGGACACTCCATGTATAACTGACGGCTTCAGCGGATCCGGACGCAAGCACACGGATCGCAGGTACCAGCCCGATCAAACTTCCAAGTATTACGCCGCCGGAACCCAGTCTGGTTGCCAGGCAGGGCCGGCGCGCACCGAGCGCCGCCAGTCCACCGAGAACCATGGTGGCTATTGCCATCAAAAGCACATTCATGATGTTTGGTTTGGAGCCTTTTCAGCAGTTGTGTTTTTTGCGAAGCCGCTCTCGATTTGTGCGATAAAGGTAAATATTTCCTCTCGCGAACCTTGGGCAGCCAGCAGCTCCCGGAATTGATCGTTTCGGAGGATAAAGGAAAGACGAGAGAGTACGTGCAGGTGTACCCGGACCGTAGGGCTGGCCACGGTGAAGACGGTATGGACGGGTTTGCCATCCAAAGCGCCAAAGTCAACCGGTGTCTCCAGGAAACAAAGCATGACTATGGGATGAGTTACATGAATTATCACGGGATTACGCAAGTGGGGGATGGCAATGCCGTCCCCGATGCCGGTAGATCCCAACTCCTCCCGGGCCAACAAGACCCGGAATAGAAAATCCCGGTCTACGCCTTCCGGCAGGTGCATATGCATAACCAGAGCCAGAAGTACATCTTCCCGGTTTTTTCCGCTAATACGGTAATGAATGCCCCCGGCCTGAAGGGCTGCTCCAAGGCTTGGCATAGGTAATTCGCTTGCGGGCTCGGAGAAGATTTCAGGCGAGACATTTATGTGGCGGGCCGTAGCCCACTCAAGCAGCTCGACTCTGTTAAAACGATATTGCTCGTTAACACAGTATGCAGGCAGTTTTCCCTGGGTTATCCAGCGATAAATCGTCTTTTCCGAGACTTTCAACAACCGGGCTGCATCACGAACCATCAGGTTCATAGTATATTGAACTCCCGCTATTTCTCTCTCAGTCTGGACATGTTTGTACAGCTAAGGACAAAGGTTCCCTATTAAAGACATATAGGCAAAAATGTCAACCAAATTCTACTGTTGGGGATGTGACCGTGGAGATTATCACCGCGCATTGGCAGCGGCCTGGCCGGTTCAGGAGAAAACTCAAGCGGGGCGATTATGTGGGATATTTATCCGCAGCAAGAGCGCCGGGTTAGCAGGGGTTTGTCGGGAGGAGGGGTTTGCGGAAAGTTATCCGCTTTCGCAAATTGGATAAAATTATGCGCGTATGTCCGGGGTTACTGCCGGAATCAATCTTCTGCCGGATTAGTGGCACATAGTTTCTTTTGCCTTTTCACCTTTATTACAATCATCGCATATAGCAATAAACTGGCCGTCTTCGATCTCCACTAAGTGAAAAGGCTTGTCCGATGCCTGCGTATGCCCGCAGTCAAAGGTGCCACACCCGTATTGAAGCAGGGTACAAACTACGACCTTTGCTACAAAATACGGGCAGCTCCTTTCTTTCTTGCCCATGAACACCATAATCACCTCCTTGTGATTGTAGATGCCATTCCTTAGATATGTCTGTTGTTTTTACTGTCCCTTTATTTATCGTTTCGGCTGAAAGAAAGACCACGATAAATATTTTTTGCATTTCTTTGTGTAGAGCCAATGCTGATTCACCGCAGAGCACGCCGAGTCCACAGAGTGGAAAATATAGACTATTCAATATGTTATCTCCGCGTTCTCTGCGACCTCTGCGGTAATTTGTTATTTTTTACGAAGCCGTCAATGCTAATAGATTGATTTAATGGCGAGTTTATGTGTAGTTGTCAAAGACTTGACGGTTAACATAACTTTGACGTCCCAATATCTCAGAAGCCCATCCCTGCTTAGTGATCTTAAGTACTTTTAAAAACAGCAAGTTAGGCCGGAATAGTATGCCTGGCATATTCTTTGCTCACTTATGGGTAAATTTTTTATCCAGGGAGACATGAGTATGGCGGAGAAGGAGAAAAAAGAAGCCGAGGAAATAGAGGAGGCCGGGGAAGAGAAACCAAAGAAAGGAAAACTGTTTTCCCTGATTATTATCGTTGTCATTGTCTTAGCCCTTTCTGCCGGCGGATACCTTGCCTATACCATGTATATCGGGCCTAAATTTATACACCAGGAGAAAAAGGCCGCTGTTGCTAAAGAAAAGAAGACAGAAGGGGCGGAGAAGGTGGGAATATTTCTGCCTCTGGATCCCTTTATCGTCAATCTTCTTATAGACGGCGAGGGGACGAGATATCTAAAGATGAAGATAGACCTGGAGCTTGAAGGCGAAGATGAAAAAGTTAAGGCTGAGGCCGAGAAGCATATCCCGCAATTGCGGGATACTATCATTATGCTTCTTACAAGCAAAAGGTATGAAGAGGTAATGACCCTGGAAGGAAAGATCAAGTTACGCGATGAGATCATAATGCGCGCCAACCATTATCTGGGAAAGAATAAGGTTAAAGGGGTTTATTTTAGCGAATTTGTTATTCAGTAAATATTTTCTGAAGAAAGGGTTACTAGACAAATGAGTAAGGTTTTAAGCCAGGAAGAGGTTGATGCCCTTTTAAAGGGGATGTCGGGCGGGGAAATTGAGACGGAATCCGAGGAAGTATCTGCCCCGTCCGGGCATGAGTTATACGATTTTGTAAGTCAAAACCGGGTCATCAAGACCAAAATGCCGACGTTTGACGCGCTGAATGATCAATTTGCCCGGAATTTTCGTGTTACCCTGACCACTATGCTCAGACGTATAGTCGATATGTCTGTCCAGCCTTTAGAGGTGCTGAAGTTTAGCGATTTCGCCAAAAATCTACCTGTGCCCACCAGTCTTCATATCTTCAAGATGGAGCCCCTGCGCGGCAATGCCTTATTCGTTATTGATTCCCGGCTGGTATTTCATTTGGTGGAGTGTTTCCTCGGCGGTTCGGGAAAGGGCCGCATCAAGGTTGAAGGCCGGGAGTTTACGCCTATTGAACAGAAATTAATAAGCCGCGTAGTTCATCTGGCCTTTGCTGATCTGGAAAAGGTCTGGCATCCGGTCCACCCGGTGAAGATTCAATATGTGCGCAGTGAAATAAATCCCCAGTTTGCGCGCATAGTCCATCCTAACGATCCGTTGCTTATTTCCCGCCATACGGTTGAGATGGATGAGCTCTCCGGGCAGATCTCTATATGCATACCTTTTGCCAACATAGAACCCATTAAGACCAAGCTTATGGCTTCTTTTCAAAAAGAGCAGCAGGAGATTGATCCCTATTGGTTTCAACAGATGCGCGATTCGATACGAAAAATCCAGGTGGGATTACGGCTTGAACTGGGAAAAACCAATATGAGCGCCAACGATGTGGCGAGGCTTACCGTGGGGGATATAATCCGCCTGAATAAAGACCTGGGCGAACCTCTATTGGTTGACGTGGAAGGGGTTCCAAAATTCAATGCCTACGCCGGGATATGTAAGGGCAACAAGGCCTTTCAACTATTAGAAGATGTCTCTGCCGATTGAAAATACGGAGGTAAAAATGGGCGAAGAAGATATTAAACAGGCAACTTCTCAAGATCCGGATGCCGCACTTGATGAAGCTCATAAGGCCGAAGCGGAGAGCGGGAGCGCCCCGGCAGACATGGACTGGGATGCGGCATTTGCAGAGGCAAAGGCGGCAGAAGCCGGGAAAAAACAGGCCATAGAAACAGGAGCGGAAGAGACTGCGCCCGTATCTAAAGAAGAACCGGCGACTAATATTGAGTCACCCCACTTTGATGATTTTAGCGGTAAGAGATCCAGACAGAGAGGTGATCGCAGCCTGGATTTTCTCCTGGATATTCCGCTCGAAGTAAGCGTGGAGTTGGGCCGGACACGCATGATTATTAATGACCTTCTCCAGATGGGCCAGGGCGCCATTATCGAATTAAATAAGCTGGCCGGTGAACCGGTAGAGGTGTATGTCAGTGGAAGGCTGCTCGGCAAAGGAGAAGTAGTGGTGGTTGACGATAAATTCGGGGTCAGATTAACGGAAATTATCAGCCCGACAGAGCGGGTTAGGAACCTGGCGTAAAGGGATGTTTATGTTTCGGATAGACAGGCAAATCTTAATGATTTTGATTTTGGTTTTGGCCTTGCCCTCCATGGCGGCAGGCTCCACTGCCTCAGCCGCCGGAAGTGGCGCTGATGTGCCCGGTCTGGTCGGCGTCCTATGCAAGATGATCTTTGCCCTGGCCATGGTTTTGGGGCTGTTTTTCCTGGCCCTGCACGGCGCGCGAAAGTTGAGGGTCCTGCAGGAAAAGGCCTGCGGCGGCAATCTTATCAAAATACTGGCGACCAAGGGTATCGCGCCGAAGAAGTACGTTTCGGTTATTGAAGTGGGCGGTGAAATAATAGTGCTGGGTATGTCGGAAGGGAGCGTAAGTCTCCTGACCAGGATGGACAGGGCACAGATCCTTCCCTCCTTAGGAGGCCCAAGAGAGGATAAAGATGAGGGCGATAAAAAAAACCTTTTTCGTTTTCTCAGGTCTCGCTAACCAGTGTTCATCCGGAAACGGCAGTTTCCGGATGAACGCTTACAGCGATCAGCTTTCAGCCGTCAGCATGTTTGTTATCCGTTATCCGTTAACCGTTGTCCGACATTTTCTTTCGGTAAACGGTCAACAGTGAACGGTGGACCGGCTTCATGCTGATAGCTGAGTGCTGACTGCTCCATCCGGAAATTTTAGATTTTCGGATGAATACTAACTATGCAAAAGTCTAAGGAAGGTCGGGTCATCATGATGAGGCGTTCGGGACAGCTCATAGCATTAGTAATAGTCATCCTTCTGGCCTTTCTTCTTATTGAGAAGACCGCCCATGCCGTCTCCGTTCCTACGCTCAAATTTGGATTGGAGGAGGCCGACAGCCCGCAGAAGGTATCGGTATTGCTCCAGATACTGCTCTTGTTTACGGTTTTTTCGCTGGCGCCGGCTATCCTGCTTATGATGACGTCCTTTACACGGCTGGCCGTAGTTTTTTCATTCCTTCGGCAAGCGGTCGGCACCCAGCAAACGCCGCCGAACCAGATAATAATCGGATTATCTATTTTTCTAACCTTTTTTATCATGGCGCCGGTCTGGCAGACTGTGCATGAGCAGGCGCTAAAGCCCTATCTGGCTGAAGAGATAACCCAGGCCGAGGCCCTGGATCAGGCGCTGGTGCCTATCCGTAACTTTATGTTCAGGAACACCCGCGAAAAGGACCTCTCCCTATTTGTCAATATTGCCAAGATGGAACGGCCGCAGAATAAGGAAGATGTCCCCACTACGGTTTTGATACCGGCTTTTATGATCAGCGAACTAAAAACGGCCTTTCAGATCGGTTTTATCCTTTATATCCCGTTTCTGGTCATTGATATGGTAGTAGCCAGCGTGCTCCTTTCCATGGGCATGATGATGCTGCCGCCGGTTATGGTCTCGCTGCCGTTTAAACTCCTTTTATTTGTCCTGGTAGATGGCTGGTATCTGATCGTGGGTTCGTTAGTCAAAAGTTTTGCATGAGGCGGGTTATGACTCCGGAATTTGCCATAGGTATAGCCAAGGATGCCATTGAGGTCACCCTACTTATTTCCCTGCCCATCCTGGGTATCGGGATGATCGTGGGCCTGGCGGTCAGCATCTTCCAGGCCGTTACTCAAATCCAGGAGATGACGCTCTCCTTCGTCCCCAAGATAGTGGCGGTCATGGTGGCGCTGCTGGCCTTCTTCCCGTGGATTATGAATAAACTGACCGTTTTTACGGAAAATTTAATTATCAATATTCCACAATATATCAGGTAAAAACACTATGGTAGATGGCTTCCTGCTCGATTGGACGTTGCAACAATTTCAGGTGTTTATTTTGATTCTGGTACGTGTGGCGGCTATTATATTTATGATGCCTGTTATCGGGGCCAAGGGCGTGCCCGGGCTGGCGAAGGCCGGACTCTGTCTGATCGTTAGTCTTGTTCTACTCCCTGTGGTCCAGGTTGACCCCAAAGTTTTTCCTGACGATGCCTTTTCCATGGCGTTGCTTTTGGTCAAGGAGATATTTGTGGGATTTACCCTCGGCCTTCTCCTTAAGCTGGTCTTTGCCGGGATCCAACTGGCCGGACAGATGGTCGGCTTCCAGATGGGTTTTGGCGTGGCCCATGTTATGGATCCGCAGATGGGACAAGAATCTCCTGTTTTGGCCGAGTTGGGATACCTGGTGAGTTTATTGATATTTTTGGCCGTGGATGGGCATCATATTTTCTTTCAAACCCTGATGTACAGCTTCAGTATCCTCCAGCCCGGTGAAATGAATCTTACGGCGGGGGTTTATAACCGGATATTGCTGAGCAGCGGGGGGATGTTCGTTATAGCGGTCAAGGTGATGGCGCCGGTTATGGCTATCCTCCTCTTTACGCAGGCAGCCCTGGGTATCCTGGCCAAGGCCGTCCCGCAGATGAACTTACTGATCGTCAGCTTTCCTCTTACTATCGGGATAGGCCTTTTTTTCTTTGGCCTGTCCATGCAGGTTATGGGGCCGTTTTTTATCCGGACTATACATGAAGCAGGAAATCTTTTGCCGGTATTAATACGGGGGTTTAAAGGCTAAATGGCCGAGGAATCCTTCCAGGAAAAAACTGAAAAGGCAACCCCGCGGCGCAGGGAAGAGGCCCGCAAGAAAGGACAGGTGGTCCGCAGCCGTGAGGTCTCCGCGGTTCTGGTTATGTTGACGGGTTTTGTTACCCTGTATGCGTGCCACACTTATGTTTACCACTCTATCCGGGGGATGATGATTTATTTTCTGAGGCAGGCCGCTGATGTAGAGATTAACCGGGCAACCATAGGCGCGCTCGGATTCACCGCCGTTCAATATCTGGGCCTGATCGCGGGGCCGATCCTTCTGGCCGTGTTCCTGATGGCCTTTCTGGCCAACTATCTGCAGGTCGGATTCATTTTTAGCACAGAAAATCTGCAGCCAAAGTTATCCAAAATCAACCCCTGGAGCGGACTTAAGCGCATCTTTTCCATGCAGGCGGTAATGGAGCTTTTCAAGTCCCTGGCCAAGATAGCTATTGTGGGATACATGGCGTATCGTACGGTCAAGGGAGAAATATCGCGGGTCCTCCCTCTGATGGATGCCGAGATCGAGCAGATTCTCGGTTACGTAAGCATGGTTTCTTTCAAGATTTTTTTGAACACCTGTCTGGTGATGATGCTGCTAGCGGCTTTGGACTACGCCTTTCAGCGCTGGGAATTTGAAAAAAAGATCAGGATGACCAAGCAGGAGATCAAGGAGGAGTTCAAGCAGACCGAAGGCGATCCTATGATTAAGTCACGGATCAAGAGTATGCAAAGGGAAATAGCCAGGCGCCGGATGATGGCCGCTGTGCCCAAAGCGGACGTAGTTATAACCAACCCCACCCATCTGGCCGTAGCGCTACAGTATCGGGTAGGAGAGTCGGATGCGCCGGAAGTGGTAGCCAAGGGCGCCGGGCTGATTGCAGAAAAAATCAAAGAGATTGCCATGGAAAATAATGTGCCGCTGGTTGAGGACAAACCGCTGGCCCAGATTCTGTATAAGACAGTGGAGATCGGCCAGATGATCCCGCCTAATTTGTATCAGGCGGTAGCAGAGACACTGGCCTATGTATATCGGCTGAAAAATAAGGCATTTGCCGCCAGATAAGGAGTAATTATGGCTGATCAGGTACGAAGCCCCGCCGTGAGCCTGCCGTCATTAGATAGCGGAAATCTCGTTATGGCTGTCGGGGTAGTAGGCATTTTGCTGGTGATGATCGTTCCCCTGCCGCCTTTTGTTTTGGACATCCTTCTCACCTTCAGCCTGACCTTTGGCCTGGTCATTCTGCTCATGGCCATGTACAGCGCCAGTCCTCTTGATTTTTCCGTTTTCCCGTCTTTACTTCTGATTACCACCCTCTTTCGCCTGTCTTTAAATGTGGCCTCGACCCGCCTCATTCTTTCCTATGGCAATGAGGGGGCAGAGTCCGCCGGACAGGTCATCAAGTCCTTCGGGACCTTTGTAATCGGAGGGAACTACGTCATCGGGGCCATTGTCTTTATTATCATGGTGGTTATTAATTTTGTGGTAATCACCAAGGGCGCGGGGCGTATAGCCGAGGTGGCGGCCCGTTTTACCTTGGACGCCATGCCCGGAAAACAGATGAGTATAGATGCGGACTTAAACGCCGGCCTTATAGATGATCGCGAGGCCAGGCGCAGAAGGGCGGAGATTGCCAGGGAGTCGGAATTCTATGGGGCTATGGACGGCGCCAGCAAGTTTGTGCGCGGGGAGGCTATCGCCGGCATCATCATTATATTTGTAAATATCCTGGGCGGCATACTTATCGGTGTTTTTCAGAAAGGCTTGCCGGTGGTAGACGCAGTGCAGAATTACACGTTACTTACCATCGGCGATGGTCTGGTGGCGCAGATACCGGCCCTGGTCATTTCTACCGCTGCGGGCATCTTGGTAAGCCGGGCGGCGTCTGAAGTAGGCATGGGAAGGGAATTCGCCAATCAGTTCGGATCTCAGATACAGGCCATGGGCGTCGCGGCAGGCATCATCTTTTTGTTCGGTTTGATACCGGGACTGCCGCACATCCCCTTTATTCTTTTTTCCGCAGCAATCGGCTCTCTGGCCTTTTTCCTCTACCGCAGCAGGCAGGCCTCTGAAGCCGGGGTCATGGAAGAGGCCACAGCGGCCAAACCAACGAGGGAGCCGGAGATTGTGGAGAGTCTTCTTCCGCTGGATACGCTCTCTTTAGAGGTTGGTTATGGTCTCATCCCTTTAGTGGATGAAAAACAAGGCGGCGATCTCCTGGAAAGAATACGGGCGCTCCGCCGGCAGTTCGCCCTGGATATGGGCCTTATTGTCCCGCCTATCCACATACGGGATAATTTGCAGTTAAAACCCGGGAACTATGCCGTGCTTATCAGAGGGATTGAAGTGGCGCGAGGTGAATTATTGCCCGGATACCATTTAGCCATGGATGCCGGAGAAGTAAAACGCAAAGTAGAGGGCATACCCACTACCGAGCCGGCCTTTAATCTGTCCGCCCTGTGGATTACGGACAAAGTCAAGGAGGAGGCGCAACTGGCGGGTTATACGGTAGTGGATATGGCGACGGTTGTGGCTACGCATTTAACCGAAGTCATCCGCAGCCATGCCGATGAGCTGCTCGGGCGTCAGGAAGTTCAGAAGTTACTGGATAATCTCGCCAAAACCAATTCCAAGGCAGTGGAAGAAGCTAATACCGTTTTCTCCCTGGGCGGGCTGCAGAAGGTCCTTCAGAATCTTTTGCGGGAAAGGATATCTATACGGGATCTGCTCACTATTGTAGAGACCATAGCGGACTATGCCCCGATTACCAAAGACCCGGACATCCTTACTGAATATGTACGCCAGAAACTGGCCCGGTCCATCACCAAGGAATTTTTGACCCCGGAGGGGACATTACCGGTGCTGGCACTGAGCCAGAATATCGAAGATGTGTTGCGGGAAGGGATACAGAGGACAGAGCAAGGCACTTTCCTTTCCATTGAGCCTAATCTGGCCCAGCGTATCATCAATTATATCAACCGTGGCGCAGAGCAATGCCTGGTGCTTAATTATCAGCCCATCATTCTATGTTCACCCATCGTCAGGCGGCATTTGCGGCGGCTGGTGGAGAGGTTTGTTCCTAACGTACTTATTCTTTCACATAACGAATTGTCATCTGATATGAAAGTCCAATCTGTGGGGATAATAGAACTCGGCCATGAAGATTAAGCGGTACGAAGCCAGGGACATTAACGCAGCGGTGCAGATGGTCAAGAGCGAGCTGGGACCGGAAGCGATTATCCTTTCTACAAAGAGGCTCAGGAAGGGCAACGGGCTTTTGGGGGGCACAGGGAAATCCATGGTAGAAGTAGTGGCGGCCATAGACTACGAGCCCCGGGAGCCTATGGTGAATACCGCTTTCCTGCCCGAAAAATGCAGCGCCGATTATCTCCCGGGGCCGGTAAACAATCAGTTAATAACCAGCCAATTACCGGAAGTATCCGCTCTTCGGGCCGAGGTTGCCGGTCTGAAAAGGATGATCCAGGCGGCGGTCGGGCCCCGGCCGGAGATGCGCCATAGCGGGCAGGCAGGCTTGTCTGCCGTGCCGGCACAGGCAGGCAGGCCGTTAAATCAGGCAGTAGATACTCTGACCGCCTATCTCGAATCTATCGGCCTGGAATCCGCTCTGGTCTGTTCTTTGCTGGAGGGCGCGGGACTGGATGGGAGAGCCGATCCGGCTGAATCATCTGCCAGGCTCAGAGACATAATAACCGGGCGGTTGCTGGATCAAATCGTTCTGGGGCGATGGGATGAAGAAAAAGCAAACCGTCCCTGCGTCTGGGCCTTTATCGGTCCTACAGGTGTGGGTAAGACCACTACCTGCGCCAAGCTGGCCGCCCATTTTGCTTTAAAGGAGAAGAAAAGGGTGGCCCTGATCTCGGCGGATAATTATCGTATCGCGGCCTCCGAACAGCTCAAGACCTACGCCCATATCCTGGGGGTGCCCTTTACGGCTGTCTTTAAAGACCAGGATCTGTCGCGGGCCATTAACCGGAATCAGGATAAAGACATAATCCTGATTGATACGGCCGGCCGAAGCCCGCATCATGAAGAACACATGCAGGAGATGGCCAGATATATTTATGCCCACCCGGCTATCGAAGGGCAGCTTGTGGTCAGCGCCACCACGCAGAACGGCGTCATAGAGGATATACTTGCGAAGTACCTGGCCTTGTCGGTTAAGGGCTGTATTTTTTCCAAGATCGACGAATCCCGCTTTTATGGCCCGATATTTAATCAGGCGGTGCGTTTCAAGTCGCCCATCTTTTATTTTACTACCGGCCAGCGGGTGCCCGAGGATATAGAGGCGGCTACGCGTAAGAGACTGATAAATATGTTATGGAGCGAATTACGTGAAGGAGTTTAGGGAGAATAATTATGGATCAGGCTGTGGGTCTGAGAAGTAGGTTGAAGTCATCACCCTATATGCCGTCCGATATAGGCAGGTCCAATTCTTGTGCGGAGGACCATATCCCCAGGGTAATTTCCTTTACCAGCGGGAAAGGCGGAGTAGGCAAGACTAATGTGGTGGCTAACCTGGCCTTTGCCTTATCCAGGAAGGGCAAGAGGGTGTTAGTGCTGGATGCCGATCTGAGTCTGGCCAATATTGATATATTGCTGGGATTAGCGCCCAAATACACCATGCGCCACGTCTTTTCCGGTGAAAAGACGTTGGATGAGATTTTAGTCGAGGGGCCCGGCGGCATGCGGATTATGCCGGCCAGTTCCGGGGTTCAGGAACTGGCGGACCTCTCGGAGAGTCAGAAACTGTATCTGCTTAACGAACTCGAAGGGCTGCGCAATTGTATAGATATCCTGATTATTGATACAGCCGCCGGTATTTCTTCGAATGTGATCTATTTCAATTTGGCATCCCACGAGAGGGTGGTTATAGTAACCCCCGAGCCCACATCCATCGCCGATGCTTATGCCTTAATCAAGATTCTTTCCACTAAACATGACATCAAGCGATTTAGTATCCTGGTAAATCTGGCTGTTACAGAGGCCGAAGCCGAGTCAGTTTTTAAGAGGTTGAGTATGGTGACAGACAGATTTCTGGGGAGCATGTCTCTGGATTACTGGGGCCTTATACCTCACGATGCGTGTATCCCCAGGGCCGTTAAAAAACAAAGAGTGGTGGTTGACTTATATCCGGAGGCCTCTTCCAGCAGACGATTTGTGGAGCTGGCCGAAAGTATCTGCAACCGGAACTACGAAGACCGGTCGGACGGAAATATCAAATTTTTCTGGAAAAATTTATTACAAGTCCCGGGGGCCTTATGAAAAAGTATAATGCTAATGCTGCCAGATTAAAAGACTATACCCAGTATTATTTCAAGGGTGAAAAGACTGTAGATGCCAAACAGAGGGAGGAATTGATTATTAAATATACTCCTTTAATTAAATATCTGGCCGGCAAACTGGCCATGCGTCTGCCCGCGCATATCTCTATGGATGATCTTGTCAGTTCAGGGACGATAGGGCTTATTGACGCTATAAATAAATTCGACCCCGGTAAGAATATTCAATTCAAGACATACGCGGAGTTTCGCATACGCGGGGCTATGTTGGATGAGTTGCGTTCTCTGGATTGGGTGCCTCGCTCGGTGCGTCGCAAGATTGCCGATATAGAGAAGGCATACAACGCCTTGCAAAAAGAACGGGGCAGGCCGGCCGAGGACGAGGAAGTAGCAGACAGATTGGGCCTTTCTCTGGCGGACTTTTATCATTTGATTGATACGGTAAAGGGAGTATCGCTGACTGATCTAAACATAATACGCCGGAGGACATCCGAGGATTCTGACGATGATTTTTTTGAAATCGTGGCGGACGGGAGGCAGAGCGACCCCTTTGTTTCACTCGGCCTGGCGCAACTGCGGGATATAATCGCCGGCGCCATTGACGAACTGCCGGAAAAGGAGAGATTAGTGGTTTCGCTCTATTATTATGAGGACTTAACTATGCGGGAGATAGGGGAGATCATGGGATATACCGAGTCGCGGATTTCACAGATGCACACCAAGGCCACCCTTCGCCTGCGCGGCGCTCTCCTGGGGCATTTCGACCGGGGAGCATAACTTATTAGCTTTCAGCGATCAGCTATCAGCAGTCAGCAAAAACCTCATAGCTGAAAGCTGAACGCTGAGTGCTGACAGCTCCATCAGGGCCTGATATGAGCGATACAGACAAAGACAAAGAAGACCCGGAAAAAGAAACACAAGATCCGGACAACCAGCCGGAAGAACAAGCGGAAGGCCATGACCTTGCCCCCGGCGATATCCCTATCGCCGCTGAGTCCGGGGAAGGTGAGACCAAGGACGAAGACCCTCCGGAACCCGGCCAGGCCTCTACAGAAGAAGAAACGGCGGCCGAGGCCGGGACAACTGTATCTGTAACGAGCGCAGAAGCTGAGACAGAGGCCGGGGCCGGAGACGAAAGCAAGGACAAAGAGGAAAACATATCGGGAAAAATCCCCCCTGACCCCCCTTTGGAAAAGGGGGGTGGGGATGATTTTCAGGCGAAAGGGGGAAAGGGAGAGAAAGGCGAAGAGAAAACACCGGCTGAGATCGCTTATAGCGGTTTGGGAGGCAAGATATTAGACTTCTCCAGGGCCGTTTGGGGAAAGAGTAAGTCATTTCTTGCCCGTATTGTTCCTGCATCTATTTGGACGGTTGCAGGCCAAAATAAGAGACTAGTATTTATCATTTTGGCCTGTTTTTTGATCTTGGGCACGGCTGTATCCTCTTTTCTGTTAGGCAGGAGATATGATAGCCATTCCAGCCTGTCGGGGGAGAAAAGGGCTCAAGCTGTAATCAAAGGGGAGAGATATAGTTTAAAACCATTTTTGATTCCATTTAACGAAGGCGGGACGGATGTTTTCTTGAGAGTGCGGGTTGATTTTGTGACAGAGGAGGGCGTAGCGTCGGAGATCAGGAGAAAAGAATTGATGTTACGTGAGGCGATTTATGCTTTTTTCCTTTCCAAGGAGCTCGATGCAGTGCAGCAGGGGCAAAATGATAAGGCCCTTGCGGATGAGCTGCGCCGGGTTTTAAATAATTATTTAAGGCCGAAGAGAATACAGAAGGTACTGTTTGTGGATTATGTTTTTACCTGACATTCCAATAAGCTTTCAGCAGTCAGCATGTTTGTTATCCGTTAACCGTTGTCCGACATTTTCTTCCGGTAAACGGTCAACAGTGAACGGTGGACCGGCTTCATACTGATAGCTGAGTGTCAAAGATTCGCCGGTATTGTGGCGAGCTGACTGCTTTATGGAGGGATGGGGATGGATGAATATTCCATTAATCCTGCTCCGGGGATCAGGCAGCCCCAGCCCGTAGAAAAATCTCCTAACCCAAAAGAGGCCACGCAGCGTAAGCAGGTGATACGGGACAAACCGCGTGAGCGCAGAGACGAGGCCGAAGCTGAAAACGGCCAGGGAAAGACGGGCGAGGAGAAAAAAGATCCGGAGAAAGAACAGGGCAAGATTATTGATGTGATCGCGTAAAAAGCTGAAAGCGGAAAGCTCAAGGCTTAAAGCTGAGTGCTGATAGCTGATCGCTGATAACTTAACTTTTGATTAGGAGACATATCTGTGGATCGTTTCAATAACGTAGAAACCTTAATGATCGTTCAACTTGGGATCGAGATTATCCTGGTCCTGTTTGTGATTTTCTTATTGCTTAAGTTCAGAAAGACCCGCTCTGGCCAGTTAAATGGCAGTATCGAAAACGTCGCTGGACTAATCCGTGAAACAGAAAAGATCTGCAAGACCCTGGCGAACAATCTAAAGGAGAAAAGGGCGCTGGCTGATAAGTTGCTGTCCGATATGGATCAAAGGATAGGAGAGATGCGTAAATTATCAGAAAGGGCGGCTCAATCGACCGGATGCCATATTTCTACTCCCCATAAACAGCCTGATGCCCCATATACAAATGTCGTGGAACTGTCGCGTTACGGGCTTTCTGCGGATGAAATTGCCGAGCGGCTATCAATGACCAGAGGAGAAGTGGAATTGGTTTTAGGGCTGGCAAGAGAGGAAATAGCATAGAGCATGGAGCGTTGAGCAAAGGGCATGGGGCAAAGACGGTTCAGGGTTCAAGGTTCAAAGTTCACGGTTGTAACCCTGAACCGTGAACTCGGAACCGTGAACCGGTTTTTACGAGACCATCAAAGCGGATAAGAGAAGAATTGAAGATAGAAGGCAAGGTCGATTTACCCATCTTTAAGATCCTGTCTGCGGGGGGCTCAGGCCCCTCTCTGCAAGACCTCCAGAATCTGTTCACCATCGGTTCACGCTATGAGGGCACGGTCTTAGATATCCTCCCCGGAGAAGGGGCCTTATTGCGCATAGCCGGTCAGACCGTTATGGCCCAGACCGATCTTCCCCTGGTAAAGGGCTTAAAGGCTGAATTTGAGGTGCGGGAGGTCTCCCCACAGGTTGTTCTCAAGATGGCCGTTGGGACGCCGGCCGAAGAATGGCAAAGGGAGTCTTTCCGGCAGTTTCTCACCCTCCGTCAGGAAACCGGTAACATACTGGATAACGTGGCCAGGCAGTTGCGTCAGATGCTGGATTCTTCACCCGATATGGCGGAAACGCTCAGGCCCTTATCCGGCCTGTTGGATAAAATCCTTGTGGGGCAGGAACCCAACCCCTCTGTATTCAAGTCGATGGGCCTCTCCTGGGAGAACAAGCTCAGGACTCATTTCCTAAAAGGCCAGCTTCCTGATTCCAGGGGGCTGGTAGAGACGGATGTAAAGGGTCTGGTCATGCAAGCACTGAGTAGTTTATCCGGGTCCGAGCCGGATAGCGCCCCGGCGCGGGCGCTATCATCCCTTTTGAATCTGATAGAGGGCTATCAGTCTGCCAATATGTGGCTTTTATCTCCGGAGGGGGAATCGGTTGTCTTTTTGCCCGTCTGGTTTTCCAAACAGGCCGGCTGGGGTGAATGTGAACTCTTGTTAGACCGGGAGCCGGATGAAAAAGGGGGGGCGAAGGACGGAACGGACGGCCCCTTCCGGGCATTGTTCTTCTTGAATATGAGCCGATTGGGGCCTATGCGCATAAGCTTACAGGTCAGGGACAAAAAGATTAAGTGTCTGTTTATGGTAGCCGACAAAACCAGGCAGGAATACGTAACAAGGTCTTTACCTGAGATTAGCGACCGGCTGGCCTCTTCCGGTTTTACGATCCTGTCCATGGAGTGCATAAGAAAGGAGAAAAAGGAGATAGAGGATGTATCTGCCTGGTTTGAGACCTTAAAGAAGGTCAAGCAGCCCCTTCTGCATGTGGTAATCTAGCCTCTTCACGTTCGAACGTAAAATCTACCACCTACCTTAAAAAAGCCTTCCCCGACGCCGATATTTTAAGAATCTGGCGTATTATGCCGAAATATAAAATGATTACCACCATAAAATCTCCCCTAACCCCTCTTTTCCAAAAAGGGGGATATAAGTTACCCCCCTTGAGAAAGGGGGATTAAGGGGGATTTGAACGCAACCTGGTTCGAGATCTCAAACAAAGATACATGCACTGAGGCTTAATGGAAGATAATCCCGAAGAAAAAAACCAGCTAACGGAGCCGGCAGATATCCCGGCTGAAGAAGGCGGTCCATCCTTTGACCTGATAGTGTCAGAGGATGAGATGGAGGCCTGTCTGGTTATCAAAGGCAGATTTGAAATGTCCGGTGAAGAGGCCCGCAACATGATTAACCAGGCGCTGGCCGGGAAAAAGATCGCTTTCGGTATTGATGAAACAGCTATGGACCAGTGTCTGGCGGAGCTTTCCTCCGAGGGAGTGAAAAGGTATGTTATTGCCCGCGGGGTTCAGCCTAAACCCGGCAAGGACGCCGCTATCCTATTTAAGTTAGGCGATGAAAAGAAGATCGGCAAGTTGGACGAATATGCCAACATGGATTTTCGGGAGCGCGGGAATATCCCTTATGTAGGGGCGGACGACCTGCTGGCCATCAAAAGCCCCATGGTCAAAGGTGAAGGAGGATCTACGGTCACCGGTAAGGCCATACCGGCGCCGCCGGTGCATGACGCGGCCTTAAAGGCCGGTAAAAATGTACGCATAGTGGGCGGAGAAAGGGCGGAAGCAAAGGTCAACGGGGCGGTTTATATTGACAGCCAGCAGAGGATCGATGTCTCACCCGTGTTCCGGATCGATGGTGACGTGAATTATGCCACTGGTAATATCAATTTTGACGGTCTGGTCCAGGTTTCAGGGGCAGTTCTCTCCGGGTTTCGTGTGCGGGCCGGCGGCCTTATGGCCAGGCTGATTGAGCGTGACACCCGGATAGAAGTCACAGGTGACCTGACGGTAACCGATGGTATTATCGGTTCGGAGGTGAACGTTGCCGGGGCAATGAAATGCGGTTATATCCGGGGGTCCAGGGTGATGGCCGAAGGCGATGTCATGGTGGATGTGGAGATACTGGACAGTTATGTATCTTCCCTGGGGACGGTCGCGGTCAGCAGGCCGAACGGGAGGATTGTAAACAGCACCATTATCAGCAAAAAGGGTGTAGAGGCGTACAATCTGGGTTCTCCATCCAGCCCGCGCAGCGTGATTATTATCGGATTGGACTATCAAAGCGATGCCCATATCCAGGCATTGAACGAAGAGATATTCCGGTATGAGGAAAGTCTCCATAAACTTGAGGAGAAATTTAAAGAAATAGCCGCTGTCAAGAAATATGTAGAAGACGAGGTCGAACTTATCAAGAAAAAACTGCCTTCTTCCCTGGATACCCGGCAGAAGTACCGGCTGCATACGCAATATAAAGACCTGTGTTCCCGGCAAAAAGAATTGCATAAGAATTATCACTACCTCCTCGATGCTATTGTCACCTTCAAGGGGAAGATAGAGGAACTGGAGGCCGAGAAACGGCGTCTGATGGCCGAACAGGTAAGGGTGGACCCCGGTGTATATTTAAAAGTGCGGGGGATAGCCTTTGAGGGAAACATAGTCAGGGGCAAAATAGCGTTTATGGAATTTCATGAGAACAAAAAAACCATCCGTGCCCATGAGACCATTATATACCGTGACCGGGAAGACGGCGGGCAGGAAAAGGACATCCGGATCGAGTTGGAGCCGATGTAACCACAGAATACAGAAATAACAGTTCAAGCTGCTTAATCTGTTCAAACGGTTCAAGTCGTCTTTCTTCGATGTACTCTGTGGTTTTTAAAAAATTTCGTCTTTTTCTTTTTTCATTTAAGAAGAATCTCCAATCTTCCGAATAGAAGACCAGAGGGAAAGCAGGAGACCATTGGGGCAGTCAGCTAACAATTCGGGCAAACAATATCCTGAGCTGAAAGCTGATGGCTGAGGGCTGACTGCTATGGGGATTATAAACAGGAGGTAGGGTCATGAAGCTCAGTGTAGGGAAAAAGATAGGCGGGGGGTTCCTGATTGTCCTGGTATTGCTCACTGTGGTCGGGGTGATCGGCTTTTTCGGCAGCCGGTACCTGCTTAAGGAGGCCATAACATTAGCGGACCTCCATGAGCATACGGCCGAGTTGGTCCAGATGGAGATCGACCACTTGGACTGGAAAAATAAGGTGGCTGTCCAACTTGCCGACCCGAATTGTAAAAAGATCGAGGTGGAAGTGGATGAGCATAAATGTAATTTGGGTAAGTTCTTATACGGGGAGGAAAGGAAACATTTTGAGGCGCATTGGCCTTTTCTTGCCCCGATGTTTTTGGCCATGGAAAAGCCGCACCATGACCTCCACCGCTCTGTAGAGGAGATGAACGCCCTTCTGGCCGGGGTGACGGGCGCCGGCACGGGTGAGATGGGTGAAGGAACAGACATGGCCGCGCCGGTTCAGCCTATAGTAAGTGATGCCCGGAGGCAGGCAGAGGAGATATTTCGCGCCAAGACCCTGCCGCTCCTCGATGAGGTTAGAGGAAAACTTGCTGAAGCGAGCCAGGAAATGGCAAAAAATATGCTGACCGCGAAGGGCATGATTAATGACGCTTCAAGTATCAATACCATCCTGGCCATTGCGGCTATTATAGCCATTATTCTGGGCGCGGCCATCGCCTTATTTATCCGCCGCGATATTACCCGTGTGCTTTACCGGTTGATAGGCGAGCTTGATAATAATTCAGGGCAGATTACGGATGCCTCTACCCAGGTATCCACTTCCTCGCAGCAACTGGCCGAGCTGGCCAGTGAACAGGCCGCATCGCTGGAAGAGACTTCCGCCTCTATGGAAGAGATGGCCTCTATGACCAAACAGAATGCCGATAATGCCCAGCAGGCGGCGCGGCTCATGGATGAGACGAAGACGGTGGTGGGCAAGACGGGTGACCAGATGGAGCAGATGGCGGGTTCCATGAACAGGATCAAGGGTCAGGGGGAGGAGGTCGGCAAGATCGTCAAGACGATCGATGAGATCGCCTTCCAGACCAACCTGCTGGCGTTAAACGCGGCAGTAGAGGCGGCGCGTGCGGGTGAGGCCGGGGCCGGGTTTGCCGTAGTGGCCGACGAGGTGCGCAATCTGGCGCAGCGCGCGGCAGAGGCGGCCAAGAACACGTCCTCGCTCATTGAAGAGACTATAAAGAACATCAAAGAGGGACATGAACTGGTTACCCAGACCCAGGGGGCCTTTCAGGATGTGGCCACCAGCGCTAACAAGGTGGCGGAACTGGTGGGAGAGATCGCCGAGGCCTCCAAAGAGCAGGCTCAGGGGATTAGCCAGATAAATACCGCGGTGGTGGAGATGGACAAGGCCGTACAGAATAATGCGGCCAGCGCTGAAGAATCGGCCTCAGCCGCAGAAGAGCTCGGCAGCCAGGCCCAGTCATTAAAAGATATGGTTACAGAGTTAGCCGATTATGTGGGGACGGTGAATGGGGGGCAGTTGTCTTCGGAAAAGAAGGAGAAGGGGTCTTCCATAATCAACGCGGCAAAAAGGCTCATACCCCTTAATGGTGCCCGGAAGGCTGAACCCGGCTCCAGACCTCAACCCCAGCAGCCCAAAACACAGGCCAAGGGTACCCCCAAAAAGCCGGTTAAACCGGAGGAAGTCATTCCTTTTGAAGACGATGGAGGGTCGTTTAAGGATTTTTAAGTAAAAAAGCAATCAGCGGTCAGCAATCAGCTTTCAGCTGTAAAAAAAGATGGGAAGGTAGCCGCAGACTTTAGTCTGCGTAAACAGGAAATGGCGGGGATCGAAAGACCTCGCCATTTTTGTATGGCCCTCCTTGATTCCTCATAATTCATATCGTATAATAGCGCAAATCCTAAACACTGAATCCGGCATGAACCTATTACTCCACATCTGCTGCGCTCCCTGCACTATTTACCCCTTGAAGGTGCTGCGTGGCGAGGGTATGCGCATTACCGGTTTTTTCTACAATCCCAATATCCACCCCTACCTGGAATTTAAAAGGCGTTTGGATACGTTAAAGGAGTATTCCAGACAGGCCGAATTGGACGTCATCTATGATGAGACCTATTATTTGCGGGAGTTTTTGCGTGCGGTGGTCGGCCATGAGGATGAGCGCTGCGGCCTCTGCTATACCCTGCGCTTGAGGGAGGCGGCCAGAGTGGCCCGGAAGGAGAAATGCGATGCCTTTGCCACCACCCTCCTTTACAGCCGGTACCAAAAACATGAGCTTATAATCAGGACGGCTGAAGATATGGCGAAGGAATATGGCATTCCATTTTATTATCATGACTTTCGGGAAGGATGGCAGGAGGGGATTGATAAGTCAAAGGCCCTTAATCTGTACCGGCAACCGTATTGTGGCTGTATTTACAGCGAGCAGGAACGATATGACCGGAGGGTTAGAAATAGCTATTAGCTGTCAGCGGTCAGCTATCAGCTCGGAAGGTAACCGCAGGTCATGCCTCCGGGAAGATCTGCCTTTGGCACGACCTTAGCCTGCGTAAGTTATTTATCAGCAATCGGCATCCCGTAGGATTAGGTGTCTCGCCTGTCCTGAATAAGAGGAACGTCTATGAATGGCTTTTTTCAGTTAGGCAAGATACTTATTGTGCTGGGCCTGGTTATAGCCGGCGTGGGGCTCCTCTTTACCCTGGGAGGCAAGATCCCCTGGATCGGCCGACTTCCGGGCGACATTTATATCAAGCGTAAGAATTTTACCTTTTACTTCCCCCTGGCTACAAGCCTGCTCATCAGTATTATTCTGACGCTGATCTTTATGTTGTTCCGGCGGAAGTAAGTTACGCTGGATTTACCGCAGAGCACGCAGAGACAGAAGTCAGGTGAGACAGACTGCAGAAGTTAGAAAACAGCTATCAGAAGGTCGAGGGGGCCTTCTTGACTTATATGACACCGATGGTTAATATAAACAAAAAGCGATCAGCAGTCAGCATTCAGCTTAACATGCTGTTTGTCTTGATTTTTTGCTGAGAGCTGACGGCTGATGGCTGAAAGCGTGAATCCGGAAACGATAGTTTCCGGATGAGCGCTAACTAACAAACGGAGGATGTGAATTGGCCATGGGTAAGATGGGCAATATGTTTAAGACATTTATATTAATGGCGGCATTGACCGCCCTGTTTATGCTGGCCGGACAGGCCATCGGAGGCCGGCAGGGATTAATCTTTGCATTAGTGATGGCCTTTTTGATGAATTTTTTTGCCTACTGGTTTAGTGACAAACTGGCCTTAAAGATGAGCGGAGCACAGGAGGTTGACAAGACCAAGGCCCCCCAGTTGCACCAGGTAGTTGAAGACTTGGTAGTAAGGGCCGGGTTACCTAAGCCCCGCCTTTATATTATTCCGTCGGATACCCCCAATGCCTTTGCCACGGGTCGAAACCCGGAGCATGCCGCGGTGGCCGTGACTTCCGGGATCATGCGGACCTTAAATCCGGATGAGCTTCGGGGCGTTCTGGCCCATGAGCTGGCCCATATAAAGAACCGGGACATATTAATCAGTTCCATAGCGGCGGTGCTGGCCGGAGCCATAAGTTATCTGGCTACTATGGCCCAGTGGGCCATGTTCTTTGGCGGTGGCCGCAGCGATGACGAAGAGGGCGGCAGCGGCAATCTTGTCAGCAGCATCTTAATGATGATACTGGCTCCGATTGCGGCCATGCTCATCCAGATGGCCATATCCCGGAGCCGGGAGTATCTGGCCGACGCCACGGGCGCGAAGATAGCCGGTCAACCTCTATTTTTGGCCAATGCCCTGACCAAACTGGAAGAATGGAATCACCGTCTGCCCATGGATGTCAATCCGGCCCAGGCCCAGATGTATATTGTAAATCCCTTGACCGGGCAGCGCTTTGCCAGCCTGTTCAGCACCCACCCGCCCATAAAAGAACGCGTGGCCCGGCTGCGGCAGATGGCCGGCCAGGGCGCTCTCGCCTGAGTCAGGCAGGCGTGTGTTCTGGCTCCCTCTGGCCCTTATCTCTGCCGCGTCCATAGCGACTATAGATGCGCTTACCAAACGGTTCCTCTCCCGACTGACGGTTTTTGAGATGGCGGCGGCACGGCTATCCTTTAGCCTGCCATTATTTTTAATCCTGTTGTTTTTTATCCCGGTACCACACCTGGATACAACCTTCTACCTGACGGTTTTTCTGGCCCTGCCCCTGGAAATAACCGCTTTTTTTCTTTATATGCGGGCCATTCAGGCCTCGCCTCTTTCTCTCGCCATTCCGTTCCTGTCCTTTACACCGGTCTTCCTTATCTTAACCGGCAGGTTGATACTGGGAGAGGAACTCAGCACCCGGGGTATTCTTGGGATTATATCCGTGGTGTTGGGCAGCTATGTATTAAACCTGCGGGAGTGTAAGAACGGCTTCCTGGGGCCGTTTGTGGCTATCAAGAGGGAGAAAGGCTCCTGGCTGATGCTGATAGTGGCCTTTTTATATGCGGTTACCGCTGCCCTGGGCAAAAAAGCCATACAACACTCCAGCGTCATTTTTTTCGGCCCTTTTTACTTTCTGATGCTGGGACTTATTATCCCCGGATGTTCACTGGTTACCGGGAAGGCTACCTGGCAGGGTCTGAAGAGGGTTTTTTATCCCGGTCTATTTATCGGCATCCTTATGGTCATCATGGTCTTAAGCCACATGGCCGCCATTAGCCGGGTTGAGGCCGCATATATGATTGCTGTTAAACGAACCGGTATCCTTTTCAGCGTCCTCTACGGCGCTTTTTTATTCAAGGAGGAGAATATCGGAGAGAGATTTTGGGGCGCAGTCTTAATGCTGGCCGGGGTGGTTATTATAGCCGTATGGGCATAAGCAGGATCAGATGGCCGGAGGTGGTTCCGGGGTTTTTTCTTCCGGGGGCTTAGCCTTGGCTATGTCCTTTTCCAGGGCTTCTATCTTTTCTCTGTAAGCCCGCCGTTTCTTGAGGCGGCCGGGCAGGGTAAGCAGCAAGGCCGTAATAAGTCCGGCCGTAAAAAAAGAGAGAAGGTATAAGACCAGAGACCCTTCAAAATGCCAGAAGAGGAAATGGATCATAACTACATGGGCGTTTTGTATGGCGAAGACGGCCACCATAGTCACGATTATCAAAGCCAGGATCAGGTAGAATTCCATAAACTAACGAAGCGCACCTTAGGTATGATAATTTGTAACACTTTAGGTGTTTGAAACAGTCCTACATTCAGAAAAGGCTATTAATCTGGAACTCAGAAAATCAGGAAAAGATAGACCCTCTTTATTTGGGTTTGCACTTCCCTGAGTTCCTGATTTCCAGATTTGATATGTTTCTTTGCACTTTTTATCATGCATTTTCAAAACGTTAAATTGTTACGATAATTTTATTTTGAGCTGACGGCTGATAGCTGACCGCTGAAGGCTCAATTAATCAAGCATTATCTTTTCTTTCTTTTCCAACCAGGCTGCCGGGTCGGTCAGGTAATCATAAGCATCAAACAGGGCCAGGTAATGGCCTCTTTCCTCATAAGAAAGCAGGACAAAGAACCTTTTGGTAAAGGGGCTATGCGCCTCTTTCGCCAGCCCGTCATACAGGGCTATGCTTTTTTCTTCCATACCCATGGCTGTCTTGATAGCCTCAAGGTCGCTGCTTTCAGCCGGGGCCTTATCTTTTAATTTGCCGGTAGCCTTCTTAAATA
Organism: Thermodesulfobacteriota bacterium; assembly: GCA_031082315.1. Lineage (NCBI taxonomy): Bacteria > Pseudomonadati > Thermodesulfobacteriota > Thermodesulfobacteriota bacterium. The sequence goes on along the minus strand of JAVHLC010000004.1, from coordinate 16,195 downwards.
CATCCTGTATGGCTGAGGATGGTCTTACAAGGTTAAGCTTTTCAGGCAACTTAGCTCTTTTCTGCAAGGTACTATAGATTTCTTCGATTTTCTTTAAATGTATTTTTTCTTCCGCGGCAAGCTGCCTGAACAGTTTTTGGGCGAATGGGGTGATGCTTTTTCCCGCGGCCTTTAAATAGTATGCCTCACCGTCTATTTCCAGTTGCATGGCCGTTTTAAGAGCGGTTAACTTTTCCGGCATGTCTCCCTCCTGTATTTAAGACGTTTTGTCAAGAATCATTTATATCATGTTTATGTTATGTTAATATTTAATATCCTGTCAAGTGAAAACCTGGTTTTTACCGTGGGCTTATTTTATTTCCAGAATAGCCGATAAAATGATAAGTAGGTCTATGACCTAATGATGGGTGTATCCGCAACTTTTGGGAGTAGTGTGTGAGTAGCAATCAGCCGATAAATACTGTCATCATTGGTGGCGGGCCTGGATGCAAGGCGGTTTTAGAGCTTTTTGAACGCGTGGAAATGCTTAAAACCAACGTCCAGGGTGTGGCGGACATTAACGCGGAATCCCCGGGTCTTAAATACGCAAAGGAGAAAGGGCTTCTGACCACAACCGATTACCATAAATTTTATACACTGCCCAACCTTGACCTTATCATTGAGCTTACCGGAAATGATCGGGTGCTGGAGGAGATTTTACAGACCAGGCCGGCGCATGTAAGGGTCATGGATCATGTTACCGCCAGGCTGTTCTGGGATGTCATCCAGATAGAAGAGCAGAAGATAAAGATGGAAGAAAAATACCTGGCCGAGAAAAAACTGAGCGAGGCCAGAGAAAAATACGAGATCCTGGTCAAAAATATCAGCGACATCGTTTTCTCACTCGACCTGAACGGCAAGATTATATATGTCAACCCGGTAGTTAAGGCTATCCTTGGGTACAGCCCGGCGGACCTGATGGGGCAAAATTTTTGTGACTTGCTTTCCCCTGAAGATTGGCCGGCAATAGATAATATCCTGGCCACCGCTAAAGGTACATATTGTTTTGAATGTAGAATCAGGGATACAGCCGGGAATGAAAAGATCATGCAAATTTCCGGATACCCCATAATACAGGACGGCCAGAAAGTAGGATTTTCCGGGGTGGCGCGGGATATCACCGAACGGATAAAGGCCGAAAAAAACCTTAAAAGATCTAATGAGATTTTCAAGGCCATACATAATTTGACGTTTGAGACGACCAGGGGATCAGGCAGTTTTTTTAATGCCCTTTGCGAGAAGACCCATCAGCTTTTTGGGGGGAGCTTTATCATTATTTGCCATAAGGGAAAAGATGGCCTGGTCTTTAAGGGATCTTATAATCTTCCGCCGGAGCTGGTTAAGGCATACCGGTGTCCTATGAATAAGACGCTCTGCGCAGAGGTTGTCAAGACGGGGCGAATACTTTATGTCCGTAATCTGCAAGACACCGTTCCTTATAAAGACTATGATAATGTTATAAGATTTGGGATGGTATCTTATCTTGGTATCCCCCTCCACTCGTCCGAAAGGGGTACCATCGGCACGCTGGGATTTTTTGACCGTGAAGAGCATGTTTTCAGTGAAGAAGATATAAAACTCTTTGAGATATTCGCCCAACGGGCCAGTATTGAGCTGGAAAAAGAGGTAAGGGAACGTGAAAGGGAACTACTTCAGGAGCAGCTTTTCCAGGCCCAGAAGATGGAGGCTATCGGCACCCTGGCCGGGGGTATAGCCCATGATTTTAACAATCTCCTGAGTGGCATCCTGGGTTATGCCTCATATGGCAAGATGCTGCTCTCTGAGGGCCATCCAGTCTATCGGCATATCGAGATCATCGAAAAATCCGCAGAGCGGGCGGCCGAATTGGTCAGACAGATGCTGGGCTTCGCCCGTGGCGGAAAGTACCAGGTCGGGAAGATAAATTGTAACCAGATCATGGAGGAAGTAGTAGGGCTTCTTTCAAGAACCATAGACAAAAGCATCTCTATCGAGACCCACCTTGCTTCTGATTTAGCCATAATTCTTGCGGATATGGTCCAGATCCAGCAGGTAATCCTGAATATATGCATAAATGCCCGTGATGCCATGCCCCAGGGCGGCCGCCTGATCCTGGAGACGGCAAATGTCACCCTGGATGAAATTTATGCGCGAAAGCATTTAGGCGCTGCCCCCGGAAAGTATATCCTTATTTCCATAAGCGACACCGGTATGGGCATAGAACCGGCAATCAAAAAACGTATTTTTGAACCTTTCTTCACGACCAAGGAGAAGGGAAAGGGGACCGGCCTGGGACTGGCCATGGTCTATGGCATTGTAAAGAGTCACGGCGGATATGTAAATTTTTATAGTGAGAAAGGGCGGGGGACCCGCTTTAATATCTATCTGCCCATATCACAGAAAGATGGTCCTGCCATACCGATAGTCGAACCGGAGATGATGCGTGAAGGGAAGGAGACCATCCTGCTGATCGATGATGAGGAAGTGATTCGCGATATGGGAAAGGAGGCGCTTGAATCCTTAGGTTATAAGGTACTGTTGGCCCGGGATGGCGCTGAGGCCATTGAAGTATACTCCATGGAGAAGGAGAATATTGATTTGGCGATTCTGGATATTGTCATGCCCAGGATCGGCGGTAAAAAGACTTTTAAAAAACTGAAGGAGATCAATCCAAAGATTAAGGTTATTATTTCTTCCGGCTACAGTGTAAACGGCGAGGCCCAGGATATGTTAAACTCAGGGGCTAGCGGCTTTATCCAAAAACCCTACAGAGTGGATGAGTTGTCTGCAACGGTCAGGCGGGCATTGGATACATAGCTATCAGCGCTCAGCGGGGAAAGACTGATGGGTCATGGCTCATAGCTGATAGCTCATGGTTGATAGTTCATAGCTGAAGGCTTGACATTAACCTCCTATTTTTTTTTATTCCTAAATCCAGCGATAATATTGCAAGAACAAGCAAATCCGTCATTCCCGCGGAAGCGGGAATCCAGCCTATTAAGGAACTGGATTCCGCATCAAGTGCGGAATGACATTTTTTATCGCTGGATTTGGGTTGTTTATCCCCCTCCTTCGTGATCTCTCCAGCGAATAGTCACCATTTTCCTGTTGACGACAGGAAACGTTTGGCATAAATTTGTAAGCGAATAAATCTGATCAATTCGTAAAAATGCCCTTTTACCGCAGAGTGCGCAGAGAAAAACTGTAAACTATTCAATATATTATCTCGGCGTTCTCGGCGATCTCTACGGTAAAATTTTACTTTTTACGAGATTATCAAATTTGATATGGTGTATGCTTAATGGGCTTCGTTCTGCTGAGAAAAGCGGCTGCTGTGTCTGAGGGTGATCTGAGGGACTTTATTGGCCAATACCCGGCTGAAGTGCAGGAAGGGCTTACCATTCTTAAGCGGGATATGGAGATGGATGACTTCCTGGTCGATTTTTTTGGCCATGATCGCGAGCGTCGTCTTACTATATTACAGGTGCGGCCAAGTAATCTCGAAGCCCATCTTCTTTCCAGTCTGGCTGCCATAGGATGGATACTTGGACATAAGGACTATTTCTCAAATTTATATGGCCGGGAGGCGCTTAATTTTGATTTGATGCCCCGGCTGATTCTAGTCAGCCCTTATTTTTCCCCATCCCTGATTGCCTCGACCAGTTTTATTAAGGGCGTTGATCTTGTTTTCTACTCGGCTAATATTTTCCAGGTAGATACAGGTAGGGCTACCGGATCTGAACCCGTCCGGGGTATTCAATTAGAACGCATCTTTTTGAACAAAACAAGTAGGGGAGAACCGCACGCCCCGGCGCATCTGCGAAAGGCTGCCCTCCGCAGCCATGTTTACGCTATTGAAGAAAAATGGTTGAGGGATATTTGTATCGATTTTATAAAAAAATTGAAGGAGTGCATTCCTCTAGTCAGGTTATTTACCCGTCCGGACGGGTTAGTCTTGCGTTTACCCGGTGATGAAACCGTTTATGTAAACACCGGTCGTGATTATTTTCAGGTACATCTGGCCAAACGGGAATACAGTTCCAGGCCGATCCGGTCGTTAGAGGGTTACAGGCAGTTCTGGGAAGAATTTGAGGCATTTTTAAAGGGCTTGGGCCAGACGCCGGGTAGAGAAAAAGAGGAAGAGATGGGCCGTGGGGAGACAGGGAAGATTCAAGAGAGAAGAAAGGGTCTCCCCGGCGTAATCAGCTTAAGGGAAAATTTTATCCGCACCTTTCCGGCCACAAACACCTTACAATAGCTATCAGCCTTCAGCTTTCAGCTATCAGCGGAAACAATGCCTTATATAAATCTCCCCTCGCCCCCCTTGAGTAAAGAGGGGTATCCGTTAAATCCCCCTTTGGAAAAGGGGGATACAGGGGGATTTTAAGGCAACATTTGTTAGATTTTACCTATGGAGTCGGTTGTTCTTTATTGAAGTTGACAAAAGGGCTGTTTTCAGTAATTATGCCTTTGTATTTCGATATCTTATTGTATTTAAAGGTAAAAACATGCGAAGAAGGTATTCCAGACAGATTAGGGTCGGGCCGCTGGCTATCGGGGGAGATGCCCCGGTGGTAGTACAATCCATGACCAACACCTTTACCCGGGACGTCGGAGGTACAGTCAGACAAATCCACCGCCTGGAGAAGGCCGGCTGTGAGGTGGTACGCGTAGCTGTTCCTGACCCGGAGTCTGCCGAGGCCATTAAGGCCATCAGGAAGAAGATACATATACCCCTTATCGCCGACATCCATTTCGATTACCGCCTGGCCCTGGCTGCTATTAAGGCCGGCGCCGACGGCGTAAGGATTAACCCCGGTAATATCGGAGGCATAAAGAAACTGGCCGAGGTGGTGGCTGCTGCTAAAGGCGCCGGCATTGCCATGCGGATCGGTGTGAACTCCGGCTCGCTGGAGAAAGACATATTGAAGAAACATAGGTCGCCTACCGCCTCTGCCCTGGCCGAAAGCGCCCTGCGTAATATCGAGCTGGTAGAGGGTTTAGGCTTCGCAAATATAAAGGTATCGCTCAAGTCTTCGGACGTGCGCACTACTGTCGATGCCTATTGCGAACTGGCGGGTAAGGTGGATTATCCTCTGCACTTAGGGGTTACGGAGGCAGGAGGACTCTACCCGGGGACGGTCAAGTCCAGTATAGGCATCGGGCTTCTCCTGTATGAAGGCATCGGCGACACCCTCCGCGTCTCTCTGACCCGGGATCCGGTTGAAGAGGTCCGGGTGGGGTATGAGATATTGAGGGCGCTCGGCCTGCGCCAAAGGGGGCCGGAGATCATCTCCTGTCCTACCTGCGGACGCTGTGAAATTAACCTTTTTTCCCTGGTGGATAAGGTGGAGAAAAGGATAAGCCATATAACCACTCCTTTCAAGGTGGCCATAATGGGCTGTGTGGTCAACGGCCCGGGCGAGGCAAAAGAAGCCGATATCGGCATGGCCGGGGGAAAGGGAGTCGGGATTATTTTCCGCCACGGTAAGCTCCTGAAAAAAGTGAAAGAGGCGGAACTCGTGGATACCCTGGTGGAAGAGATAGAGACGATGGAAGCGGAATCCGAAAGACAAACCACAGAGTACACCGAGAAAAGCAAGAATTTTCAAGAAATGAAAAGAAAAAGACAGAGCTAAGTGCTCTTCGGATCTCTGTGTGCTCCAAAGCAGTTTCTTAGACATTTTGGAAGAAAGAAGGAAAATATCCGGAGGTCACAGAGGGAAGAAAACAAAGCGTGCTTTAATTTATTGACATTACGATTTTCTCTGTGTTCTCTGTGGTTAATCTTTGGCAATGCGACTATATACAGAAAGGGAAAGAGAATGCGATTTAGCCGGTTTTTTCTGCCTACTTTAAAAGAGACTCCTGCGGAAGCGGAAGTAATAAGCCACAAACTAATGCTACGGGCCGGTATGATACGAAAGCTGGCCGCGGGCATTTATTCCTACCTGCCCCTTGGGCTGCGGGTTTTGCGTAAAGTAGAGGCCATCGTAAGGGAAGAGATGAATAAGGCCGGAGCCCAGGAGGTGGTTCTGCCTATGGTGCAGCCTGCGGAATTATGGCAGGAGAGCGGCCGCTGGGAGTTCTACGGAAAAGAGTTGTTGCGTTTCAAGGATCGCCACGCGCGCGACTATTGTCTGGGGCCCACACATGAAGAGGTTATTACCGATTTGGTGCGGCGTGAGGTGCGTTCTTATCGGGATATGCCGTTAAATCTTTATCAGATACAGACCAAATTCAGGGATGAGATCAGGCCGCGTTTTGGGTTAATGCGGGGCCGCGAATTTGTTATGAAGGATGGATACAGCTTTGATGTGGATGAGAAGGCCTCGGAAAAGACTTATTTAGCCATGTATGCGGCCTATCAAAATATTTTTCGCCGCCTGGGCCTCCAATTCAGGGCGGTGGAGGCCGATACGGGCAGCATAGGCGGCAGTTTTTCACACGAGTTCATGGTGTTGGCAGAGACCGGGGAGGACACTATCGTAAGCTGCACCGTTTGTGACTATGCGGCCAATATAGAGAAGGCCGAAGTGGTCTGGTCTGAAAAAGAGCAGATAAAAAGTAATACACCTCCCCGGCCCATAGAGAAGGTAGCTACCCCCGGAAAGAGGACGGTAGAGGAAGTAACATCTTTCCTGGGCATACCGCCGCAGCAATTGCTAAAGACGCTCATTTTTGTAGTTGACGGCCAGCCGGTGGCGGTCCTGGCGCGCGGCGACCACGAGGTCAATGAGATTAAATTAAAAAATTTACTCCAGGCCCGGGAAATTGCCCTGGCTGATGAGGCATTAATTCGCCGCATTACAGGCGCGCCGGTTGGTTACAGCGGCCCGGTGGGCCTCGCGGTAAAAATAGTGGCGGATCAGGCCATACGCGGCATGTACGACTGCGTGGCAGGGGCCAATGAGGAAGGGCATCACCTTATCCATGTGGACGCCGGCCGGGACATCCATGCAGACCTTTATGGTGATATACGGTCGGTCACGGCCGGGGACCTTTGCCCCCGGTGCGGGCAGGCTATAAGACTCTCCCGCGGCATTGAGGTGGGGCATATCTTCCGTCTGGGAACTAAATACAGTGAGGGACTTAAGGCTACTTACCTCGACGGAGAGGGGCAGGAACGTCACATGGTCATGGGCTGCTATGGAATCGGCGTCAGCCGCATAGTAGCTGCGGCTATTGAGCAAAACCACGATGAAAGCGGTATAATATTCCCGGTGGCCATTGCCCCCTTTGATGTCCTGCTTCTGCCGGTTAATGTAAATGATGCGGCCATCAGGGAGGCAGCGGAGGATATCTATCACGAGCTCTTATCCGGGGGATTCGACGTCCTCCTGGATGACCGCGATGAACGGGCCGGGATAAAATTTAAGGATGCCGACCTGACAGGCATTCCCTTCCGCATAACCATAGGCACGAAGTTTATTAAAGAGGGTCTGCTGGAAATAAAGGTGCGCGGCACGGGCGAAATCCTGTTCGTTACCAGGGAACAGTTCATTCAGACCCTCCTGAACATGCTCCGGAAAGCGATAGATGGTTAGGTTAAACGATATATTAGAACAGGTTCAGGCTTATCTTCCCGGGGCCGATCTCAGTCCCATTGAAAAGGCTTACATTTTTTCGGCCAGGGTGCATGAAGGACAGAAACGCTTATCCGGCGAGCCGTATCTGTCTCATCCCCTGGAAGTGGCTTACATCCTGACCCAGATGCGGCTTGACGTCGTCACCGTGGCCTGTGGTCTGCTGCATGATACCGTGGAGGATACCCTTACTACTCTGGAAGAGATCAAGGAGCTTTTTGGTGAGGATATAGCCCGGGTCGTTGACGGTGTGACCAAGATCAGCCGGATGCCCTTAAGCAGTCGTATCGAGGAACAGGCGGGGAATGTCCGCAAGATGATCCTGGCCATGTCTGATGATATAAGGGTGTTGCTCGTCAAATTGGCCGACCGCATACATAACATGCGCACTCTCAGTTACCAGACCGAGGCCAAGAGAATCAAGATAGCCCGTGAGACTATGGATATATATGCGCCGCTGGCCGGACGCATGGGTATCGAGTGGATCAAAAGAGAGTTGGAAGACCTGTCTTTTTCATACATTCATCCGGAGACCTATCAGGACATTAAGGAGAAGCTGGAAAAGAGTCTGGGTGAAAGTAAGGAATATATAGAAGAGGTTAAAGGCATCATAAAAGCTAAAATGGCCGGGTATGGAATCGAGTGCGAAGTGCGGGGCCGCCCTAAGCATATATACAGCATATATAAGAAGATGGTGCGGCAAAACCTCCCTCTGGAACAGATTTACGATGTTATCGCCTTTCGTCTAATCCTGAAGACCGTCAAAGAATGTTATGAGGCCCTGGGGATAATCCACTCTATATGGATGCCGGTGCCCGGGCGCTTCAAAGATTACGTCAGTCTCCCCAAGGCCAATATGTATCAATCCCTGCATACCACGGTCATCGGCCCGTATGGGCGGCGGATGGAGGTGCAGATCAGAACGGAAGAGATGGATAAAGTGGCCCGGGCCGGCATCGCCGCCCATTGGATGTATAAAGAGGATAAGGGCTTTTCCGAGGAGGAGAGCCGGCGATTTGCGTGGTTGAAGCAGCTTTTAGAATGGCAAAAAGACCTTAAGGACCCGCGGGAGTTTCTGGAGTCGGTGCGTGTTGATCTCTATCCCAACGATGTCTACGTGTTTACTCCCAAGGGCGAGGTAAAAGAATTTCCGCGGGGCGCTACGCCCGTAGATTTTGCTTACGCCATACATACCGAAGTCGGCCGCCAGTGTACAGGCGCCAAGGTTAACGGCCGACTGGTTCCTCTTAAATACGAGATGAAAAATGGCGATGTGGTGGAGATAATTACTGCGCCCCAGCATACTCCCAGCAAGGACTGGCTGAAATTTGTCAAGACCACCCGGGCCCGGACCAGAATTAAGCAATGGTTTAAGACCGAGGAACAGGAAAGCAGTGTAAGTCTGGGTAAAGAGATCTGTGAGAAGGAGTTCAGGAAGCATCAACTCAATCTGTCAAAATTGCTTAAATCTGAAGAATTGACAAAGGCGGCCACTGAACTCTCTTTTAGTTCGGTGGAGGATTTATTGGCCGGAGTCGGATACGGCAAGATATCCCCCCTTCAGATTGTCAGGAAACTTCTTCCCCAGGTTGCCGTTTCAGAGGAAGAACTTCCTGTGGCTGCGAAGATCAGCAAAAAAAAGGAAAAAATCCGGCCCGAAGGAATAAAGATTCGGGGGGTCGAAGATATTATGATTCGCTTTGGCCGGTGTTGCAATCCCTTGCCGGGTGATGACGTTGTAGGCTTTATCACCCGTGGCCGGGGGGTAACCGTCCATACCAGCAATTGCCGCAATATTGTCGATTCAGATTCCGAAAGAAGGGTCGATGTTCAGTGGGATGTCCGGGAAAAAACGGCGCACCCGGTTAAGGTCCGAGTGGTTACCATAGACAAGAAAGGCCTGCTTGCCGCTATAAGCAATGCCATCAGCGCCTGTGATGCAAACATAGTAGAGGCTGATATTCATACTACCTTAGACCACAAGGCCATATTGAACTTTATTCTCGAAGTGGTCGATACCTCACATCTGAAAACAGTGCTCAGGGCGGTTAAACACTTAGATGATGTAATTCGTGTAGAACGTCTGACGACATGACGTCAAGTGGCTTTTACTACTGATCCGGAGCGAAGACAACGCGTACAGACTACCATATAACGGGCGCTGTTACCCTGGGCCGCCTTTACTCTTTTCAGGTTAGGATACCATCTGCGTTTTGTTTTATTATTGGCATGACTTACATTATTCCCTACACGCGGCCGTTTCCCACAAATTTCACATACCTTAGACATAAAGACCTCCTTCAAGATCTGAAGACCAAAATCGTAAGAGAGGGCTAATTTAACACAAAGTTATTTTTCCGCAAGTGCTTTTTAGCAGTCAGTGCTCAGCTATCAGCCTTCAGCTTAATATGTTGTTCATCTTGGATTTTTGCTGAAAGCTGACCGCTGATGGCTGATAGCGTGAAGCCGGCCTTTGGCCGGCTGAAGACTGGGCAGGATATTTTTGTTTTTTCAGAATGTTACGATAAGTCATTATGAAGCGTAAGCAGGCAGGGAACAGTCGTAAAGGAGAATAAGGTTGCACGAAGACCTGGAAAAAGAGCTGCAAGAACTCCGGCTGGAAAATAAGATATTACGACGCAGGGTCGTGGAACTGGAACGCAAACTGAACCAGGATAGACCTGCGCCCCGGAAAGTCGCCCCGGGCGAAGATCGCCGGCAAGAGCCGCGGATTGATATACTTTTAAAAGTGTCGGGTCTGGATGGTAAAGAGGCTATCCCGGCCTATGTTGTTAACCTTAACGAAAGCGGGATGTTATTGGAGGGTTACGAAAGCATTCCAGACGGCTCGTCTCTCTCTATCAAATTTCTTAATCCGCAACTGGATCAACCCACGGAGATCCATGGACATGTAGTGTGGGTACACCGTAATGCGGGTGATACCCCTTCCACCTATCAATGCGGTGTTATTTTTGAGGACTTAACGCCGGAGACGAGAAACGCCTTACGGATTCTATTGGATAAGGTTCGACTTACAGAGGACAATTTGTCTTATCAAGACTGACGGCTTCGTAAAAAGTAAAATTTACCGTTCGACAGGCTCACGGCCCTGAGCAAAGTCGAAGGGCCGCAGGCCGCCGAGGTTGGCGTAGGGGCAGGGCTTGCCCTGCCCAATAAGGGAATAAGGGCGCAGCAAGCAGCGCCCCTACGTTGCGGGTTACGGACTCTGCGTGCTCAGCGGTGAAAAGGCTTTTTTACGAGTTCATCAAGGCTGGAAATCATAAAATGTCTCATCATTATTCAAGACCCGGCAGCCGTGGTCTTCAATAACCACCATGTTTTCCAGGCGGACGCCGCCCCAGCCCGGGATATAGATGCCCGGTTCCACGGTAACTACCATACCGGCCTTTAAAGTATCTTTCGAACGTGGGCTTAGCGTTGGCCCTTCATGTACGGCCAGTCCTACGCCATGGCCTAATGAATGTCCGAAGGCCTGACCATAACCGGCCTTGCATATAATATCACGGGCGACCTTGTCTGCCTCCCTGGCTTTCAGGCCGGTTTTTAGTGAGGCTATAGCCGTGACCTGCGCTTTGCGCACCGTCTGATATATCTTTTTGAATTTTGCGCTGGGCTTTCCCAGCCAGAGGGTACGGGTCATATCCGAACAATAGCCATTTAAATGCGCCCCCATATCGATGATAATGGGTTCGCTTTCCCGGATAGGCCGGTCAGCGGGTGTGGCGTGGGGCTTGGCAGAGTTGGGGCCGGAGGCCACGATGGGCTCGAAGGATACGTCTTCCGCACCCATGCTGCGGGTCAATCTTTCGATCTCAAAGGCGATCTCTCTTTCTGTCATTCCCGGCCTCAGGATGCGGTTGATTTTAGAAAAGACGGCCTCGTTTAGGCGGATGGATTCCTCGATGTTTTTTAGTTCTTCCTCTGTCTTCTGTACCCTGATCTTTTCCACAATGCCTCTGGTAGAGATGAGCTTCAGGGCCGATAACCTGTGCAGGCGTTCATAGGCGCTGACCAGGAGGTAGTGACTTTCAAAGCCCAGCCGGCAAATCCCGTACCGGCGGGCCAGGCTTCCCAGAGTACGGGGCAGCCCCTGTCCGGATATAATCACTTTATACCCGGTTGCCTCTTCTTTGGCCTGTAGCTCATAGCGGCTGTCGGTCAACAGGATAAGCTGATCTCTGGAGATGAGAAGCGCTCCGGAGGACTCTGTTAACTGGCCGTCATGTGCCGTAAAACCGCTGAGATACCGCCTGTTCTCCGGCCTGGTAATCAAAAGGGCGTCTAATCTCTTGCCGCGGAGGGCCTGTCTTAGCGCGATAATCCTTTTTTGCTGCTCAAGAGTCATGGCTGGGTTGGTTAGTCAAACGAGGTGTGAAACAGGTCAGATAGTCCTTAAAAGTTCTTTCTGTTGTTCTAAAAACGCATCGAACTGGGCGTTTATTTCTGCTGAAATCTTGAGCCACTCTTCCTGAAACTGTGGCTGTTGTTCCGGATCTATTTTTACTTTCATGTGCGCCTGATCTTCCAGTTGTTTTTGCGCGTTGCCCATTTTCATCTCAAAACGGGCTCTGAGCTGCTTCCGGACATCAGATATGGTTTGTTTATATTGCCGGAAGGCCTCTTCTATTTGTGCCATTATCCTTCGGGCCTGTGAATTATTCCTTTTCAGGGTGAGCATCCCTTGTATGGCCCTTTTTACACCTTCTTCTATGTCTTCATCCCGGGGCAAGACTATATTGCGGAGTAGGGTCTCTTCCATACCTTTCAAGATATAAGGCCGGGCTTCGGCTGGTTTTTGCTCCAGCGCTTTTGTGAATTCCATATCTTCTCCCCGGAGGTAACGGGCGGTTAACCGCCGGCCTTCATCCAGGTATAGATTTTCTTTCAGCTCTTCTTTGGTAGCCCGGCCGATCTTCTCAGCCCGTTCCATGGCCTTTTCCAGGGCGCTTTTGATTTCCGCCATATTAATTTCACCTCAGTTCGAGATTTTTTACTATAACATGAATTTTAAAAGAGGCTAAAGGATTTTTGAGGCAAGTGGCGTAGAGTGGGCTTTTGCCCACCTTGCCCTCTGATTTTTTAGTACCTGAGCAATCTTTTCAAAGATTTTTTCTCTATTCATCATGTTTCACATCTTGCTGCGGAGTTCGGAATTTCGGACAACGTTTCGAGTGCTTGAGAAGCCCGATATTTCGGGATTTGGATGTTCAACCTCAAGCGCTCTGTTATTTGCCGTTACGGGCAAGGCTCATTTCAACAGTTCTTTGAACTTCTCTACCGTCATATCAGCATCTCTAAGAATGCTCGCCAACACCTTCGGATGAAGTATCTTACCTGAATGATATGGAACGGTTACTCTTCTGCCTTCTTTATTTTTGTATATTTTATGGCTTCCACTTTGTCGTGAAAAGAAATATCCGGCTTGTTCCAATGCCTTGATTGCTTCAGTAGCGGTTACCCTTGGTAATTTCTCACTCATACGGCTACTTCCATCAAGGTGAGACTTACGGATTCAGCCTGCGGAATATCTTCACCATTCTCAATCCTGTCTTCCACATGAAGACGAATAGCATCTTTAATGTTTCCCAAGACTTCCTCATAAGTATCACCCTGTGTGTAGCAACCCTGAAGCTCGGGACAAAAGGCAAAATAGCCGTCAATATCCTTTTCAATTATTACTGAAAACTTATATGCACCCATATTTAGACCTCCTATTTAAATTGACCTATAATAAATTAAACAGAATAACTTCATAACTTCCGAGAAGGGTGAAGCCTTCGGGTGTTAACCCCAAGCACTCTGTTTTTCTGCCGGTGCGGACAAATTCCTTTTAAATGATCGCGCCCGTCCCGTATGACCCTCATTCTTTTTTGTGGGCGATGACAAAATAATTTATGAATTTATGGACGCCCCGCCAGTCTATCCGTTTCCGCGCCATGAGGAAATCGGGCTACGAGGAAAGCCGCTGGATTTCTTGGGAGATACGGCCCGACAACGCGTGGTCACGGCTCAAGACCCCGCTTTTTGAGGTTACCTTGACCTCTGTTGTGAGCGAGGTTTTGGAGGTCAAGGCGACCAAGACCTTGGTCTCGCTAGCGGCGGCAAGGATAACAATCTGGCCCTCCGTTTTCTCCTCGCCTTCAACCGCCAAGCCGAGGTTTTTCAGAGCTTTTTTCGCCACCTGCGTTGCCTTGGGCAGAGCGGCATTGAGACAAAAAACAGTATCGGGGGCGGAAAACGGATTAGTAAACCCTCCATGCGTGGCCATAGTAGACACGCCATAAGTGGTTCCAATAATACTGGAACCGTACATCCCCACCGCAGGCAGGGCGGTACACCCTCCCGCAAAAAAAGGCCATATCAATAAAAATATCAAAAAGTTGTTCATCTCTTTGCCTCCTTTTCATGCGTCTTCCGATTCCTTCCCATCCTGCCCTTCCTCCTTCGAGTTCAGACAGGCTATCATCCACCTTATTCATCTGTCTAGTTTTTGGGGAGTATTATAACTGTCGGGCAAAATAGAGGCGTTTATTTTCCTCTTATTTTGACGGTCCCCAAATTTTTTCTTGATTATTATGCATAGCTAGAACTTGATGTTGAACCTCCATTCGCGATAACGAGCCATTCGTATATCCCTGAGCTGCAGCAAAAGGGATGTAGAATTGGTAGGATTCAGAGACCCTCGAAGCCTTAGCCGGGGCCCACCCAAAATTAGACATTTTTTGGGACATAAATTCATCCTCCCATTCTTTCTCGTTGATTACAACATTAGTATGAATTATTATCTCATAGCCATTAAAGCCAACCGGCGACTTACCTACTTTTGAAACAGGACGAATAAGGTTTGCTACAATACTGGTATAAAGGTCGTTCGCTCGATAACTCGAATCTGTTTTCCAACCAAAGAATTCATTTGTGTATTGCCCCTCCACAAAAAGGTAGCAACCCCCACGAGCATTGATAAAACCAATTCTTTTACAGACAAATAATGGGCGTCCTTTACTCTGGTCAATAACCTGGAGATTGCCTAAGGCCTGAAGGTCGGCATTATATTTTTCTGCCAAGGCTTTAAGTTTAGAATCACTGTAAGAACTAGTTGGCAGCACTACAGAAGAAGATTCAAAATGACCTGAGACTCCCCCAATGGGAATACCCCCAATCTGTATGCCTTCCATTCCAGCACATGCAGATAACACCAGTGTTAAAATTCCCAAAAAGAAACAATTACGGAACATATTCTCCCCCTTTTTCCTGCCTACAATGGCATATAACGTTCCCGTTGCAAAAGAAGCCCGAAAGGTTTGGACGTAAGTCTTTTGCAACGTGTTATCTGCCCGTAGCCAGCAAAGCATTTTTCAAAGCGTCTTCTTCCTTTTTTTTCATTGAGACAATTAATTTGGTTTCAAGATTGCCTTTTACATTATTTCTAATTAAGACAGACGTAAGTACACCAATAACAGTTGCCGCCAAAATACTTATAAATGCTGTCGCTCCGATATCTTCTTTAACTGGAACGACTAACATAAGATAAGACATTATGCCTACTATCCAACCAATTACAGTTGGGCTGCTTTTCTCTCTTTCTTTCTCTTTTGCTTGTTTTGCTGCAATTTCAGCAAACTCTTTTTGTATTTCTGGTTTCCATTCTTCATATCTTTTAAGTATCTCTTTCCGTATCAAATTCATGGTATTTTCAGAAAATTTATGACTACCTTGAATCGCTCTATGTCTCTCTTGGAGCACTATGAAATCTGCAAAAATGCTTTCTCTCTTTGTATAAGGCTCATTTTTAAAATATCCGTCTAACATGATTGCACTATTGGATAGCTCTATTTCATAAGCACCTCCCAATAAACTTAGAAGAGCAGTAGAACTATTATGCCAGTATAATTTTCCAGCAATTTCGTATAAAGAGTGTCTCATTAATTCATCTAATAAATCGGCAGGGAGATAATCAAACTTTTTTGAAGCATCTAAAAAGCTCTGCATCAAGTCATCATTGTTCTTCATTCCAAGTATATCCTGCAATGGGGTGTACTGTCAATAGTGGACAGGGCCACTTTAGGCAGCTCTCCTTTTAATAAAATATTTCTGTGCGAATACAGCCGGAGCAACGTTGCCTATAGCTGAGTGTCTCCGGATACGGTTGTAAAATATTTCAATGTACTCTTTGATCGCTGCTTCAGCCTCCATTCGTGTTGCAAACTTGCGCTGATACACCAACTCCATTTTTAAGGTACTCCATAGACTTTCAGTCGGGGCATTGTCATAGCAGTTGCCGCGACGTGACATAGAAGGACGCATTCCGGCAGCCTTTACCATTTTCTGGTAATTTGCCGAGCAGTACTGGCTTCCCCGGTCAGTATGCATAATACATCCCGGGAGAGGTCGACGATATTTGAGGGCCTTTCTAAGCGCATCCAGAACCAAGCCTTTTGTCATCCTGGGGCCCATGGCCTGCCCAACGGCCTCCTTTGTGTGAAAGTCTTTTACTGAAGCCAGATACAGCCAGCCCTCATCGGTTGAGATATAGGTAATATCAGCACCCCAGACCTCTCCTGGGCCTTGGG